>JBAVTL010000464.1:0-9811 GCA_049696175.1 Anaeromyxobacteraceae bacterium | reverse complement strand
GTGACGTCACGGACGATGACGAGCGCGAGCCCCGGCTGGATGCGAGGGATCCGGTCCAGCTCCAGCGCGCGGAGCCCGGCCCCGGTCCGGACGGTCCCCTCACCAGCGGTGACGGTAGTGCGGCCGTCGCTGGCGAGGTCCAGGCTGGTCGCGACCACGTCCGCGGGACGCCTGCCGAGGAGGGCGCGCGGCGCGGCGCCGAGCGTGGCGTGAGCCGCCTGGTTCGCGTCGACGCAACGGCCGTCGTCGTCCACGATCAGGAGGCCGTCGCGCGCGTGGTCGAAGACGGCGCGCGTGAGCCGTTCGCGGCGGCTCAGCGCCTCCTGCGAGGCGCGGTAGTCGAGCGCGGTGCCGAGGACGTTGCCGACCGTCTCGGCGAAGTGGACGTCCTCCGGCTCGAAGGTGCGAGGCGTGGTCCCGGCCAGGAGCAGCACCCCGTGGACGCGATCGACGCCGCAGACCGGGACGGCCAGCGCGCAGGCGGCGCCCGCCGCGGCGAGGAGCGTGTCCCTGCGCAATGGCTCCCCCTGCAGTTGCGCTCCGTCGACGGGGACTCGCCGCGTCCAGGCCAGCCCGGCGAGCGAGCCGTCGAGCGGAACGGCCGACCCCCTGCGCTCGGCGCCGAGGCCGGTCTCGGCCTGGATCCTCAGCCCGTCCCCGTCCCGCTCGAGCCAGACCCCGAGCCCTGCCTCCAGCGCGTTGGCGCCGAGGCTGGTCGCGGCGTCGAGCAGGTCGGAGACGAGCGGCAACCCCAGCGCCAGCTGGCTGAGCCTCGCGAGGGCGGCTGCGTAGCGGAGCTGCACATGGAGCTTCGCGGTGCCGGAGGTGACGCCGCCCTCCGCCGGCGCGTCCCTGTGCGGCGCGCGCCGGAACCGGAGCACGACGTGCGTCGGGTCCTGGTTTGGCCAGCGTCGCGCGACGAACTCGAGCCAGCGGTACGTCCCGTCGGAGGCCCGCGCCCGGTTCTCGAACGGAATGCCGTCGTCGAGCGGGGCGGAGCGCGCGGTCGCGGTCGCCTTCAGGTCCTCGGGGTGGACGTAGCTCCAGGCGTTGGTGCCGATCATCTCCTGCGGCCGGTAGCCCAGCACCCGCTCGGTGGCCGGGTTGGCGTGGAGGATCTGACCGCCGATGTCGCAGACCACGACCATCTCCTCGGCGAAGCCCGCGACGATCTCGTGGAGCCCCTCGGCGTAGGCGGGAGGGGGCGCGTCCGCCTCGGGCCGGGCGCCTGGCGCACGGATGCCGCAGAGCCTCTCCAGCTCCGCGATCCTTGCATGCAGCCGCCCGAGCTCGACGAGCGCCTCGGGGGTGGTGGTCAACGGCATCGCCTCTCCTCCACGACGGTCACGCAGCGGAGAGAGAATATGTCAGATAAGCTCCTTCGTAGGAGTGCCCGCCGCGTCAGGCGTGTGGCGCCTCGCGTCATGGATCCAGCCCTACGCCAGAAGATCGACGGCCTCCCTGCCGAGCCCGGCTGCTACCTGATGAAGGATCGGCGGGGCGAGGTGGTCTACGTCGGGAAGGCCTCGTCGCTCCGCAGCCGCGTCCGCAGCTACTTCGCGGCCTCGGGCGGGGATGACCGGGCCTTCGTGCCGCTCCTCGACGAGCTGCTGGGCGACCTCGAGGTCGTGGTCACGCGGACCGAGAAGGAGGCGGTGCTCCTCGAGAGCACCCTCATCAAGCGGCACCTTCCCAGATTCAACGTCGTCCTCCGCGACGACAAGGACTTCATCGTCCTGCGGATCGACGCGGCCCACCCGTACCCGCGCATCGAGGTCCGGCGCGCGAGAGAGCGCGAGAAGGACGGGGCGCGCTACTTCGGCCCGTACTCGTCCGCCAGCTCCATCCGCGAGACGCTCCGGATCGTCAACCGGCACTTCCAGCTCCGGACCTGCACGAACAAGGTCTTCGACTCGCGGCGCCGCCCCTGCATCCTGTACCAGATCCACCGGTGCCCGGCGCCGTGCGTCTACGAGGTGCCAACCGCCGAGTACCGTCGTTCGCTGGACGACGCGGTCGCCTTCCTGGAGGGGCGTGAGACGGACCTCCTCGAGCGGCTGCGCGCCCGCATGGCGGAGCTGTCGCAGGCGATGCGCTTCGAGGAGGCGGCCCTCCTCCGCGATCAGCTCGCGGCGGTCGAGCGGAGCCTCGAGAAGCAGCGGGTCCACATGGGCGACCTCGCCGACCGCGACGTGCTCGGGATCCACCGGGAGGGCTCGGACCTGGCGCTCCAGATCCTCGCGATGCGTGAGGGGAGGCTGATCGACAGCCAGGCCCTCTTCTTCCGGAACCAGGAGTTCCCCGACGCGGAGGTGCTCGCGACCTTCCTCACGCTGTTCTACGACCCGGGACCGCCGCCGCCGGAGATCCTGCTCCCGCTCGAGCCGGACGGGGCCGCTGCGCTCGCCGAGGTCCTCTCCGACAGGCGCGGGGGGCGAGTTGCGCTCGTCACGCCGCAGCGCGGTGCCAAGGCGGACCTCCTGGAGGTCGCGGCGCGGAACGCGCGCGAGTCCTTCCGGGGCTGGAGAGACCGGGACGAGCGGCGCGAGGCGGGGCTCGCCTCGCTCATGCGTACGCTCCACCTCGTCCGGCTTCCGCGCTGGATGGAGTGCTACGACATCTCCACCTTCCAGGGGGCGCTCGCGGTGGGCTCGGGCGTGTCCTTCAAGGACGGCGAGCCGGACAAGGCCAACTACAAGCGCTACCGGATCAAGGGGAAGCGCGTCGCCGAGCTGGGGGGCTCCGCAGGCGCGCGGGCGAAGGCGGCGCCGGAGCCCGAGCTGACCCAGGACGACTTCGCGATGCTGCACGAGGTGATCACCCGCAGGTTGAAGCGGGGGGTGGCCGACGGGAGCCTCCCGGACCTCATGGTCATCGACGGCGGCAAGGGGCAGCTCAACGCGGCGCTCGCCGCCGCCCACGATCTCGGCGTGGCGACGAAGCCGTCGCCCGGAATCTCGGGCGTTCCCTTCGTCGAGATGGTGGGGCTGGCGAAGAGCCGGATCCTCGACGCGCGGGCGCTCGGGACCGCGCGGGTCGTCGGTCGCAGGGGGGGAGGGAAGGCGGCGTCGCTGGCGGACGCGGCGGAGGCGGCCGACCGGGGGTTCAACCCCGAGATCGCGCGCAGCTCGGAGCGCGTCTTCCTGCCCAACCGGAAGGATCCGATCGTCCTGCGCCCCCACACCGCCGAGCTCTTCCTCATGGCGCGGATCCGCGACGAGGCGCACCGCTTCGCCATCACGTTCCACCGGAAGCTGCGGCGCGAGCGGAACTTCCAGAGCGTGCTGGAGAGCGCGCCCGGCATCGGCGAGACCCGAAAGAAGGCGCTCCTCCGCCACTTCGGCAGCCTGAAGGCGGTGCGAGAGGCCTCGCTGGAGGCGCTGGCCGAGGTGGAGGGGTTCGGTCCGAAGCAGGCACGCGCGGTCTACGACCTGCTCCGGTCGGTCGCCGATCCGCCGGCTCCCGAGGGAGACGGCGGGGCGCTGGAGGGCTGATGCCGATCCGCGGGGCGCGGGCGCGGTGGCCGGGATCGTCTCAGCCTTCCTTGCCGGCCCTGCGGCGGTGCTCGGTCGGTGAGCTCCCGGTCCACTGCCGGAACGCGCGGGCGAAGCTCTTCTCGTTCCTGAACCCTGCCGCCCAGGCGACGTGCTTGATCGAGCCGTCGCTGCGATCCAGCAGCTCGACGGCGAGCTCGCGCCGGGCCTCGTCCTTCAACGCCTGCAGCGACGAGCCCTCGTCGTGTATCTGGCGGTGCAAGGTCCGGACCGAGACGTGGAGCTCTCTCGCCAGGTCCTCGGCGCTGCGGAGCTGCTCGGGGCGGCTCCGCAGCAGCTGGCGCACCCTCCGCACCAGGAGCCGGTCGCGCCGGTACTGGAGCACGGTCAGCGGCAGCGCGCGCTGCAGCATCAGCTGAAGGGCGCGCTCGTCGCGCTGCAGCGGCAGCGCGAGGTACTGCGCGTCGAAGGTGAAGGCGGCCTGCGCGGCGCCGAAGACGATCGGCCCCGAGAACAGCAGCGGGTAGACGTCCGCGTGCGGGGGGGACGGGAACGGGAAGACGGCTTCGACCAGGGGGATCCGCGAGTCGACCGCCCAGCAGGCGTAGCCGTGCGCGTACCTGAGGAGCGAGACGAGGCAGAACTCCCGCAGATCACCGAGGCGGCGGCGCTCGGTGATCGAGAGGGTCACGACCGATCCCGACGTCGTCAGCCGCAGCACGACGTCGTCGGTCAGGATTCGGTGGTGCCGGCACCAGCGCTTGAGCGCGACGCCGAGGGTCGCGGAGGTGATCGAGGCGCGGCACAGCATGCCGTAGCTGCCCCACGGGAGCCTGCGCGAGAACCAGCCGAGCGCCTCGTCGTCGAGCTGCTGCATGGCCGCCTCGCAGACGGCCTCCATCTGCCGAGCGGTGATCCGGCCCAGCGGATCCTCGAGCAGCGCCGGCGTGATCTGTGCCGCCCGCAGGGCCCTGCCGGGATCCACGCCATGGCGCTCGAACCCTCCGACGATGGCGCGGACGAAGGCCATCGGCGTCGCGGCGGGGTGGGTGAGACGCTGGCGATGACGCGGGTTCGCCCCCATGCCCCGCGAGCTTCGCCCGGCGTTGGCACGATCTGCAACCCCTTTGGCGGCCAATGAACCCACCGACGCTGCATGCTTCGTTCGGACGCGCGATCGCCACACCGAACGGAGGACTGAATGAGCCGCTCCTATTCGCAGGGCCTCTCCAGCACGCCACTCCTCGGCGAGACCATCGGCGAGAACCTTCACCGGGCCGCGCTGACGTTCCCCGACGTCGAGGCGCTCGTGGTGCGGTCGCAGGGGGTCCGCCTCACCTACCGGGAGCTGGAAGCCCAGGTGCGGGTCGTCGCGCGCGGCCTGCTGGCCCGTGGGATCGCCAGGGGGGATCGGGTGGGCATCTGGTCCCCGAACCGCGTCGAGTGGGTGCTGCTGCAGTATGCGACCGCGACGATGGGGGCGATCCTGGTCAACATCAACCCGGCGTACAAGACCGCCGAGCTGGAGCACGCCCTGCGCCAGTCCGGCGTCAGCGTGCTGTTCTCGGCGCGCACCTTCCGCGCCTCCGACTTCGCCGGCATGGTCGAGGAGGTGCGCGGCCGCTGCCCGGCTCTGCGCGAGGTGATCATCCTCGAGACAGGCTGGCGGCCGTTCCTGGACGGCGCCGACGGGGTCGCCGACCACCGGCTCGAGGAGCTGGAGCAGGAGCTGGAGCCGGATGACGCCATCAACATCCAGTACACCTCCGGCACCACCGGCTTCCCGAAGGGCGCGACGCTCACGCATCACAACATCCTGAACAACGGCTTCTTCGTCGGCGAGGGGCAGCGCCTCGCGGCCGGGGATCGAGTCTGCATCCCGGTCCCCTTCTATCACTGCTTCGGGATGGTCCTCGGGAACATCGCCTGCACCACGCACGGCGCGACGATGGTCATCCCGGGAGAGGCCTTCGAGCCGGTCGCCGTGATGGAGGCGGTGACGGCGGAGCGGTGCACCGCCCTCTACGGCGTGCCGACCATGTTCATCGCGATCCTCGATCACCCTCGCTTCGGGGAGTTCTCGTTCCCCACGCTGCGCACCGGGATCATGGCGGGCGCGCCGTGTCCGGTCGAGGTGATGAAGAAGGTCCAGACGCTGCTGAACATGCCCGAGGTCACCATCTGCTACGGCATGACCGAGACCTCTCCCGTCTCGACGCAGACCGCGGTGGACGACCCCATCGAGAAGCGGACCTCGACCGTCGGCCGGGTGCACCCGCACATCGAGGTGAAGATCCTGGATCCCGTTCACGGGCGCACCGTCCCGCGCGAGGCGAAGGGCGAGCTCTGCACCCGCGGGTACTCGGTGATGCTCTCGTACTGGAGCGATCCCGAGGCCACGCGCGCGGCCATCGACGCCGCTGGCTGGATGCACACCGGCGACCTCGCCACCATGGACGAGCAGGGCTACGTCAACATCGTCGGTCGCATCAAGGACATGATCATCCGCGGAGGGGAGAACGTGTTCCCCCGGGAGGTCGAGGAGTTCCTCTACGGACATCCGGCGATCAGCGACGTGGCCGTGATCGGCGTGCCGAACGAGAGGTACGGCGAGGAGGTCATGGCCTGGGTCACGCTCAAGCCGGGCGCCGTCTGCGACGGCGCGGCGCTGGAGGCCTTCTGCCGCGGCAGGATCGCCACCTACAAGATCCCGCGCCACTGGAAGTTCGTCGAGTCGTTGCCCTCCACCGTCACCGGCAAGGTCCAGAAGTTCAAGATGCGGGCGCAGGCGGTGGAGGAGCTGGGGCTGCAGAAGGCCGCCGGCACGAAGACCGCGTAGTGGGTGGGGTCGAGTCAGGGAAGGAGCACGTATGGAGACGACAGGCGTCGAGACGAGCAGCAGCAGCAGCGGAGCCGCGCCCCGCCACGGCGCAGGTGGACGCGTGCAGTCACGCGGCGGGGACGCCGTCGTGGCGACGACCCGCTATCCCGGCCTCGACCACGAGCTAGGGGAGACGACCGACCTGCTCCGCCAGACGGTGCGGCAGTTCGCGGCGGAGGAGCTCGCGCCGCGCGCCGCGGAGATCGACCGGGAGAACCACTTCCCCATGGACCTCTGGCGGAAGATGGGGGCGCTGGGGCTCCTGGGCGTGACCGTCGACCCGCAGTACGGCGGCGCCGGCATGACCTACCTCGAGCACGTGATCGCGGTCGAGGAGCTCAGCCGGGCATCGGCCGCGGTCGGGCTCGCCTACGGCGCGCACTCGAACCTGTGCGTCAACCAGATCCACCGGAACGGGAGCGACGCGCAGAAGGAGCGCTACCTGCCGAAGCTCGTCTCCGGGGAGCACGTCGGAGCCCTCGCGATGAGCGAGCCGGGCGCGGGCTCCGACGTGGTCGCCATGAAGCTACGGGCCGATCTGAGGGGCGACCGCTACGTCCTGAACGGCACCAAGATGTGGATCACGAATGGGCCGCACGCCGACGTGATCGTCGTCTACGCCAAGACCGATCCCTCCGCGGGGGCTCGCGGCATCACCGCCTTCATCGTCGAGAGGACGTCCCCCGGCTTCTCGTCGGCGCAGAAGCTCGACAAGCTCGGGATGCGCGGCTCGGACACCTGCGAGCTCATCTTCGAGGACTGCGAGGTGCCGAAGGAGAACGTGATCGGCGGGATCGGGCGGGGCGTGAACGTCCTCATGAGCGGCCTCGACTACGAGCGGCTCGTGCTCGCCGGCGGCCCGCTCGGCATCATGCAGGCCTGCCTCGACGTGGTCATACCGTACGTCCACGAGCGCAGGCAGTTCGGGCAGGCGATCGGCGAGTTCCAGCTGGTGCAGGGCAAGCTCGCGGACATGTACACCTCGCTCAGCGCGTGCCGGGCGTACGTCTACGCGGTCGCGCGCCAGTGCAGCGCAGGCCAGACGGCGCGAAAGGACGCGGCCGGGGCGATCCTTTACGCCTCGGAGCGCGCCACCCGGATGGCGCTGGAGGCGATCCAGTGCCTCGGCGGCAACGGCTACACCAACGACTACCCGGCGGGGCGGCTCCTGCGGGACGCGAAGCTCTACGAGATCGGTGCTGGGACGAGCGAGATCCGCCGCATGCTCATCGGGCGGGAGCTCTTCAAGGAGACCGCGTGACTCCTGCCATGGCGAGGACCGACTCCCGATGAGCGCGCTAGACAGCAAGGTCAACCCGCAGTCGCCGGACTTCCGCAAGAACGCGGAGGCGATGGGTGCCCTCGTGGAGGATCTGCGGGCGAAGGTCGCCGCCGTGGAGCAGGGGGGCGGCGCGCGAGCGTGCGCGCGCCACACGGAGCGCGGGAAGCTCCTCCCGCGCGACCGCATCCGCCTGCTGCTCGACGTCGGGGCCCCGTTCCTGGAGCTCTCGCAGCTGGCCGCGCACGGCATGTACGGCGGCGAGGTCCCGTCCGCGGGGGTCCTCACCGGGATCGGCCGGGTGAGCGGGCACGAGTGCGTCGTCGTCGCTAACGACGCGACGGTGAAGGGCGGCTCCTACTACCCGCTCACCGTGAAGAAGCACCTGCGCGCCCAGGAGATCGCCCGGGAGAACCGGCTGCCCTGCATCTACCTCGTCGACTCCGGCGGGGCGAACCTGCCGCAGCAGGACGAGGTGTTCCCCGACCGGGATCACTTCGGCCGGATCTTCTACAACCAGGCCAACCTCTCCGCCGCTGGCATCCCGCAGATCGCGGTGGTGATGGGGTCCTGCACCGCCGGAGGCGCCTACGTCCCCGCGATGTCCGACGAGAGCGTGATCGTCAAGGAGCAGGGGACGATCTTCCTCGGGGGGCCGCCACTCGTGAAGGCGGCTACCGGCGAGGTGGTCACGGCCGAGAGCCTGGGCGGCGCCGACGTCCACAGCCGCACCTCCGGCGTCACGGACCACTACGCCACCGACGACGCCCACGCGCTGCGCATCACCCGGAGGATCGTGGCGCACCTGAACCGCGTGAAGCGACCGCAGGTCGCCCTGCGGCGCCCGGTAGAGCCCCGCTGCGATCCTGCCGAGATCCACGGGATCATCCCGGTGGACGGGCGCAAGCCGTACGACGTCCGCGAGATCATCGCGCGCGTCGTCGACGGCTCCGAGCTCGACGAGTTCAAGCGCCTATACGGAGCGACGCTCGTCTGTGGCTTCGCGCACGTGTGGGGCTATCCCGTCGGGATCGTCGCGAACAACGGGATCCTCTTCTCGGAGTCGGCCCTGAAGGGCGCGCACTTCGTCGAGCTCTGCGCCCAGCGAGGCATCCCGCTGGTGTTCCTCCAGAACGTCACCGGGTTCATGGTGGGCTCCAGGTACGAGGCCGGTGGGATCGCCAAGGACGGCGCGAAGATGGTGACCGCCGTCGCGTGCGCCCGCGTGCCGAAGTTCACCTTCGTCATCGGCGGGAGCTTCGGCGCGGGGAACTACGGGATGTGCGGCCGGGCCTACTCGCCGCGGTTCCTGTGGATGTGGCCCAACGCACGGATCTCGGTGATGGGCGGGGAGCAGGCGGCGAGCGTGCTCGCCCAGGTCAAGCGCGACGCCATGGAGGCGCGAGGCGAGGCGTGGTCGAAGGAGGAGGAGGAGGCCTTCCGGGCGCCGCTCCGCGTCCAGTACGAGACCCAGGGGCACCCCTACTACGCGACCGCGCGCGTGTGGGACGACGGGGTCATCGACCCGGCTGAGACGCGGACCGTGCTCGCCCTGGGGCTCTCGGCGGCGCTGAACGCCCCGGTCGAGCCGACGACCTTCGGCGTCTTCAGGATGTGACATGGAAAAGCCCTCACACTCCGTAGACCTCGACGACCGCGGCCGGGCGACGGTGACGCTCGAGCGGCCTGAGATCCACAACGCCTTCGACGACGCCCTCGTCGCCGCCCTGACGGGCACCCTCGAGGCGCTCGGCAAGGACGACCGCGTGCGGGTCGTCCTGCTCGCCGCTCGCGGCAAGAGCTTCTCGGCCGGCGCCGACCTGGGCTGGATGCACCGGACGGCGGCGTACTCGCAGGAGGAGAACCTCGAGGACGCGCTGGCGCTGGCGGGGCTGATGCGGACGCTCGACGCCCTGCCGAAGCCGACCATCGCCGTGGTGCAGGGGGCCGCCTACGGTGGCGGCGTGGGGCTCGTCGCCTGCTGCGACGTCGCGCTCGCGTCGCCTCGCGCCACCTTCTGCCTCTCGGAGGTGCGGCTCGGGCTGATCCCGGCCGTGATCTCGCCTTACGTGGTCGCGGCGATCGGGCCACGCGCCGCGCGGCGCTATGCGCTCACGGCAGAGGCGTTCGACGCGGGCGAGGCGCGCCGCATCGGCC
>JBAVTL010000463.1:0-2053 GCA_049696175.1 Anaeromyxobacteraceae bacterium | reverse complement strand
GCTCGAGAACTTCTCGCTCGTTGTCGCTCAGGACGAGCAGTGCTTTCGGACGACCAATGGCTGCCATGCACGGACGAGATCACAGCTGCCGGCGTTCTGCCAGCTATCTCAGTTCCACGGCACTAGCGAGTCTCCCAGCTGACCAGCCGGTCCTCCTTGAAGTGGGCGGCGCGGCGCGAGCCCTGCCAGCTCCAGTCCTCGGTGGTGGCGGGCCGGTCGATGCGCCGCTTCTCCGGCTGGCCCCACGAGAGCTCGACGGCGCGTGAGGTCATCCCCTCGACCAGCTCCTTGCGCCGGATCGCGTCCTGCTGGTCGCGAGGCAGCGCCCCGACCTCGGGCGTGGGGTCGTCGGGCGTGAGCAGCCGGTCGAGCTCGATCTTGACGTCCTCGAGCCTCGCCGCCTCCTGGGGCAGGACGATCACGGCGGGGCGCGTGTCGCCCTCGACGTCCAGGATCGCCCACGGGTGGTAGCGCGGCGTCATGATGATCCGCTTGGCGATGATCCAGGCGGTCGGGAACTCGATCGTCCGGATCCGCACCCGGGTGCCGGGCGGGAGGATGCGCTCCGCCGGGGGAGGGGGGATCTTCTCGCCGCTCCCGGACTCTAGGAGCTTTACCTCCTCGACCGGCTGATCGGTCAGCAGGTAGCGCGTCGTGTCGCCGAAGAAGGGCGCGGCGTAGACCGCGACCCGGAGGAAGCGGGCGCGCCCGTCGAGCTCCTCGGAGACGCGCAGCCGCTCCTCGTCCGGGATGACGACACGTGGGGAGCAGGCGGCGAGCGACGCGAGCGCGACGGCCAGCGCGAGGGTGCGGACGGTCCAGATCATGGCGTCGTTGTACGCAGCGTCGGCGCGAGGCACAAGCGCGGCGTGAGCGGCCGGAGGCCCCGGAGGGGCGAGCCGCCGGAGGGCCGCGTGCCCGCGCGGCTCGGAGGGATTAGCCTTGGATCGATGGCCTCACCTTCACTCGGCGCCAGCGCGCTCGCGGTCCTCTCCCGGCGATACTTGCTGAGGGGCGACGACGGCGAGCCGGTAGAGACGCCCGGCGGGCTCTTCCGGCGCGTGGCGAGGGCGGTGGCCGAGGCGGAGCCGCCCTCCGCCCGAGCCGCGATGGCCGACCGCTTCGAGGCCAGGATGGCGGCGCTGGAGTTCCTCCCCAACTCGCCCACGCTGATGAACGCCGGGCGGGACAGGGGACAGCTCGCGGCCTGCTTCGTCCTGCCCGTGGACGACGATCTCGGCTCGATCTTCGACGCCCTCAAGTGGGCCGCGCTCATCCACCAGTCCGGCGGCGGGACCGGCTTCTCCTTCTCGCGCCTCCGCCCGCGCGGCGACGCCGTGAAGACCACGCACGGCGTCGCGAGCGGCCCGGTCTCGTTCATGCGCGTCTTCGACGCGGCGACCGAGACCATCAAGCAGGGGGGCGTCAGGCGCGGCGCCAACATGGCGGTGCTGCGCGCCGACCACCCCGACGTGCTCGACTTCGTCCGCGCCAAGCGTGGCCCCGGGCTCGAGAACTTCAACGTGTCCGTGGCGGTGCCAGACGCGCTCTTCGCGGCCGCCGCGGGGGGGAAGGCCTGGCCGCTGCTGCACCCGAGGACGGGCGCGTGCGTCCGGGAGCTCGATCCCGCCCTCCTGCTGGAGGAGATCGCCGACGCGGCATGGTCGTCCGGCGAGCCGGGGCTCGTCTTCATCGATCGCGTCGAGGCGCAGAACCCTACCCCCGACGCGGGGGCGTTCGAGGCCGTGAACCCCTGCGGTGAGCAGCCGCTGCTCCCCTTCGAGGCCTGCACGCTCGGGTCCGTCAACCTCTCGCGCTTCGCGCGCGGCGGGGGCGTGGACTGGGACCGGCTTGGGGCCTGCGCGCGCGACGGCGTCCGCTTCCTCGACGACGTGCTGGAGGTGAACGGCTGGCCGCTGCCACAGATCGCGGAGATCTCGCACCGCAACCGGAAGATCGGGCTCGGCGTGATGGGCTGGGCGGACCTGCTCGTCGCGCTCGGCGTCCCCTACGACTCACCGGCGGCGCTGGCGCTCGCGGAGGAGGTGATGGC
>JBAVTL010000462.1:0-1639 GCA_049696175.1 Anaeromyxobacteraceae bacterium | reverse complement strand
CTCCTCGAGCGCGTCGAGCGACGGCTCGCGCGCGCCGCGGCGATCCGGGCGACGCTGGAGTAGGGAGGACGCCCGGCGGGTTGTCCCACCTCGGCGGTGGCGCTGCTACACTCCGCGTCCGCGCGCGGCCTGAAACGCCCGTCGCGGGTTGGCGCCGTCCGGATGCTTGCCGTATGACGGTGTGCATGGCGCCCGCCGCGAACCCTCTCCTCGTGGCCTCCCGGACCGCCGCGCTCCTCGCTGCCCTCCTCGCACTCGCGCCGCCAGCGGGCGCCGGAGAGCCGCCGCGCGAGCTGAAGGGGGCCATCGACGAGATCCTGGAGAAGAGCGCGCTCTCCGGCGCGCGCGTTGGGATCTTCGTCGCGGACGTCGAGAGCGGGAAGGTGCTCTACGCGCACGACGCCGACGTGCTCCTCAACCCAGCCTCCAACGTGAAGCTCTTCACCTCAGCGGCGGCCCTGTCGCGGCTGGGCCCGGCGTTCCGCTTCGAGACCGAGTTCCGCGTCGACGCCGCCTCGCGCGGCAAGGGGAAGGTCAGGACACTCTACGTGCGCGGCAAGGGCGACCCGACCCTCGTCACGGAGCGGCTGTGGGCCATCGCCGGAGACCTCGCCGGGCTCGGCCTGCAGCGGATCGGCGAGCTGATCCTCGACGACGGGTACTTCGACGGCGAGCGGGTCGGCCCCGGCTTCGACCAGGAGTCGGGCGACCGCGCCTACCTCGCCCCCACCGGCGCCCTCTCGCTCAACTTCAACTCGGTCGCGATCCACGCCATGCCCGCGGAGGCGTCCGGCAAGCCCGGGCGCGTCACCCTCGAGCCGCAGAGCGACTACTTCGAGCTGGTGAACCGGACCCGCACGGTCGAGGCGGGCGCGATCAGGCGGGTGGTCCCGTCGTCGGCGCCGAGCGGCGCGCGCCAGCGGATCGTCGTCGAGGGGCGCCTCCCGCTCGGCAGCCGGCCGGCGGCCATCTGGCGCAAGATCGACGACCCGCGCGCCTACCTCGGCGAGACGCTCAAGCGCCTGCTGGAGCTGCGCGGGGTCAAGGTCGGCCGCGTCCGCGCGGGCGTCGCCCCCGAGGGCGCGAAGCTGCTCCACGTCGCCGAGTCGGAGTCGCTCGGCGAGATCGTCCGGCGCCTCAACAAGACCTCGAACAACTTCGTCGCGGAGCAGCTCCTGAAGACGCTCGGCGCCGAGGCGCGCGGCGTGCCCGGCAGCTGGGCGAGCGGCATAGCCGCAGCCGAGGAGTTCCTCGCCGAGGCCGGCCTGCCGCGCGGCTCGTTCGTCATGCGGAACGGCTCGGGGCTGAACGACGCCAACCGCTTCAGCGCGCGCCAGACCGTCACGCTGCTGCGCGCGATGTGGCGGCGCTTCCCGGTCGCCGCCGAGTTCCTCGCGTCGCTCCCCGTGGCGGGGCGCGATGGGACGATCCGCTGGCGCATGGAAGGCACCGACGCGGAGGGGAAGCTCCGGGCCAAGACCGGGACGCTCGAGAACGTCACCGCGCTGTCGGGCTACGTCGAGACCGTGGACCGCGAGAGGCTCGCCTTCTCGATCTTCGTGAACGACTTTGACGGCCGCAGCTCGCGCGCCGCGCGGGTGGTCGACGCGGTGGCGGCGGCGGTGGCGGCGAAGGGGGG
>JBAVTL010000461.1:0-2434 GCA_049696175.1 Anaeromyxobacteraceae bacterium | reverse complement strand
CCCCTGGCCCTGCCCCGGCTGTCCGCCTCCCTGACCCACGTCTCCGCCGTCGGAGGCGCCGTCGTCGGCGGGTGCGTTCGCGCCCTGACCCTGGGAGATCCCTTCGCCTGCAGGCGTAGTCTGCTCGTTCTCGCTCATGCTCTTCCCTAAGGGGGCTGCCGGTGCGTTCCGGTTCTGGCGCGCCCCACGATCGCGTCCTGGACAGGCGCGTTTCGCGGAGTTCGTGCTAGTCCCGTCCGCGAACCGCCTCCCCGTGGCCCGGTCGCCTGCGCGCCGCCATGGAGGCGGCGACCAACGCTCGGCGTCCTTGCTCGGCCTACCGGGGTGATCCGTCCGTCGCGCGAGACTCACCTCGTCTGCAACGGAGGAACAGGAGATCCATAACAAAAAACTCGGGCGAGCGAAAGCCCTGCGTCTCGTCCACCCCCAGACGTCAGCGTTCGCCCTCCATCGAGAGGGGCGGCAGCGCGACGAGCGGCCCGAGCTCGGACAGGAGCTCGATCGCCCGGAGCTCCGGGATCCGGTCCCCGAAGAGCTCCAGGAGCCCGCCGGCGTCCGCGCCGGGGACGAGCCTGCTTCCGGCGGCCAGGAGGGCCTGCGCGAGCTTACGGGGCGCGTCGATCCGGCGGACGGCGACCTCGGAGTCCTTGGCGAGCCCGGCCTTCTCCCGGGCGAGGTCGATCGCGTCGGAGAGCGCCCCGAGCCGGTCCACCAGCCCGCGCGCGAGCGCCTGCTGCCCCGTCCAGACCCGCCCCTGCGCCACCTTCTCGGTGTCGGTGCGCGACAGCTTGCGCCCCTCGGCGACGCGATCCACGAAGCGGGCGTAGAAGCCGTCGACCTGCGCCTGCATGGCCGCCCGCTCCGCCGGCGACCACGGCTTGGCGATCGAGTTGACGAGCGCCTTCTCGCCGCGCTGGTGCGGCTCGCGCCGGACGCCGAGCTTCTCGAGCAGGCCGGAGAGGTCCGGCTTCATCGCGAAGACCCCGATCGACCCGGTGAGCGTCGAGGGCTCCGCGACGATGGCGTCGGCCCCGGCCGCGGCGAGGTAGCCGCCGCTCGCCGCCATGTCGCCCATCGAGACCACCACCGGCTTCCGCGTCCTCGTCTGCTGCACCTCGCGCCAGATGAGGTCGCTGGCGGCCCCGTCGCCGCCGCCGGAGTCGATCCGCAGCACCACCGCCTTGACGTTCGAGTCCTCGGCGGCGCGCCGGAGCGCCGCGGTGACCGTGTCGGCGCCGGCCATCGCGGCGCCCAGCGGGGCGCGGCGCGTCTCGCCTGGGACGATCGTCCCCTCGAGCATCACGACGCCGATCGCGGGCGGCTCGCCCCAGCGGAGCGCCCCGCGCTCCACCTCCAGGTCGTAGCGGGTCGAGAGCTCGACCCCGCCGCGGATCCGGCGGCGGGCCCACCCCTCGAGCTCGTCGGGCCACAGCACCTCGTCCACGAGCCCCGCCGCGCGCGCCTCCTCGGCCGAGAAGAGCGCCCGGTCGAAGAGCTCACCGACGCGGTCCGTCGAGAGGCCGCGGATGATCGAGAGGTACCCGACGTCGCGCGCGTGGACGTCGTCGAGGATCGACTCGACCGCCTCCCGCGCCTCGCGGCTCCCACCGGTGCGCGTGAGCGGCTCCGGGGCGCTCTTCCAGGCGCCGACGGAGACCACGTCGACCGCGATCCCGGCGCGGGAGAGGGTGTCCTGCAGGTAGAGCGACTCGGTCCCGACGCCGCTGAAGAAGAGGGTCGCGCCGGGCGGGACGGCCACCGCCGTGGCCCCCGCCGCGAGCAGGTACTCCTTGGTGCCGCCGCCGGTGAGGTAGGCGAGGACCGGCTTGCGCGAGGCGATCTCGGAGATCCGGGCGCGCAGCTCCTCGACGCGGGCGCGGCCGAGGTCGAGCGGCCCGATCCGGATCACGAGCCCGTTGGCGCTGCGATCGTCGCGCACCTGCTCCAGCTTCTCGAGGAGGTCGAGCCAGGGCTCCCGGTCCGAGAGGACGCCCAGGAAGGACCGGTCACGCTTCAGCTCGCGCGCGAGCTCGATGGAGGGGACCTCTCCGCCGAACGCGGCGCCGCGGTAGCGCTCGCTCGACGCGCGGACGCCGGTGAGCCAGCCGGTGGCCCCGGCCCGCGTGACCACCCCGCCCGTGTAGCCGCCGTGGGCGCTGTTCCACGTCAGCGTGACGAGCGCGGAGGGGGTCTCCTCCATGGCGAGTGGGAACTGGAGCTGGACCCCCAGCCCCACGCCGAAGCGGGTCTCCATGGCGAGGCCGAGCGAGCCGTGGGTGATCACGAAGGCGTCGCGCGCCCGGTCGTCGGCGATCAGGTCCCCGGAGAGCGTGAACGTGTCGTCTACGAAGCGGGTCGCGAGGCCGAAGACGTAGCGGACTGGCAGCCGCTCGCCGCCGAGCCGCGCCTGCAGCCCGAGCGCTGACGCGCCGAC
>JBAVTL010000460.1:0-2266 GCA_049696175.1 Anaeromyxobacteraceae bacterium | reverse complement strand
GCCGCGCCGCGCGCCGTCGCAGCCATCCCCCCGGGGCGCACCCGCTACCTCTCGGAGATCGCCGAGAGCAACCGGGGCTACGACGCCTGGGTCCGCTCCCAGGCCGCGGCGGCGCAGCGGCTATGGGCGGTCCGCAAGACGGCGGAGACGCTCGCCGCCGATGGCCGCGCGGAGGACGCGCCGCTGGCCGAGGGGCTGGCGCGGAAGGCGCGGGAGCTCGGGCAGGCGCTCGACCCGCGGAACCTGGCGCTCCTCGAGGAGTGGCCGGCGCGCGCGACGCGCTACCGCGAGGACTCCTACTCCTTCACCGTTCGTGACCGGGAGGTGAAGGTGGCCACCCACCTGCCCTCGCTGTCCGGGACGCGGATCCCCAAGATCTCGACGCCGCGCTTCGAGGCCTGGGGGGACCTGCTCCAGTGGATGCTGCAGGAGAACCTGCCGGGCGAGTTCCCCTACACCGCCGGGATCTACCCGTTCAAGCGGGAGGGGGAGGATCCCACGCGGATGTTCGCCGGGGAGGGCGGCCCCGAGCGGACCAACAAGCGGTTCCACTACGTGAGCGCCGGGATGCCGGCGAAGCGGCTCTCCACCGCCTTCGACTCCGTGACCCTCTACGGCCACGATCCGGACCCGCGCCCCGACGTCTACGGGAAGATCGGCAACGCCGGCGTCAGCGTCTGCTGCCTCGACGACGCCAAGAAGCTCTACTCGGGCTTCGACCTGGCGGATCCCCGGACCTCGGTCTCGATGACCATCAACGGCCCGGCGCCGGCGATGACCGCATGGTTCATGAACGTGGCGGTCGACCAGCAGTGTGAGCGGTACGTCCGCGAGCACGGGCTCGTCGGCGAGGTCGAGGCGCGGCTGAAGGCGCGCTGGGAGGACCGCGGCATCCCGCGCCCACGCTACGACGGCGCGCTGCCCGCCGGGAACGACGGGCTCGGGCTGCTCCTCCTCGGGATCACCGGCGACGAGGTCCTGCCGCGGGAGGCCTACGAGAAGATCAGGGTCGAGACGATGCGCGCGGTGCGCGGCACCGTCCAGGCCGACATCCTCAAGGAGGACCAGGCGCAGAACACCTGCATCTTCTCCACCGAGTTCTCGCTGCGGCTGATGGGGGATGTGCAGCAGTACTTCATCGACGAGAAGCTGCGGAACTTCTACTCGGTCTCGATCTCGGGCTACCACATCGCCGAGGCCGGGGCGAACCCCATCACGCAGCTCGCGCTGACGCTCTCCAACGGCTTCACCTACGTCGAGCACTACCTGTCGCGCGGGATGCGCGTCGACGACTTCGCCCCCAACCTCTCCTTCTTCTTCAGCAACGGGATGGATCCGGAGTACGCGGTGCTTGGGAGGGTGGCGCGCCGCATCTGGGCCAAGGCGATGAAGCTCAAGTACGGCGCCAACGAGCGGTCGCAGATGCTGAAGTACCACATCCAGACGTCTGGCCGGTCGCTCCACGCGCAGGAGATCGACTTCAACGACATCCGGACCACGCTGCAGGCGCTCTACGCCATCTACGACAACTGCAACTCGCTCCACACCAACGCCTACGACGAGGCGATCACCACGCCCACCGAGGAGTCGGTCCGGCGCGCCATGGCGATCCAGCTCATCATCAACCGCGAGCTGGGGCTGGCGAGGAACGAGAACCCGCTCCAGGGGGCCTTCGTCGTCGAGGAGCTGACCGACCTGGTCGAGGAGGCGGTCCTCGTGGAGTTCGACCGGATCAGCGAGCGGGGTGGCGTGCTCGGCGCGATGGAGACGATGTACCAGCGCGGCAAGATCCAGGAGGAGAGCCTCCAGTACGAGCGGCTGAAGCACTCCGGCGAGCTCCCGATCGTGGGCGTGAACACCTTCCTGTCCTCGAAGGGCTCGCCCACCATCGTCCCGCGGGAGGTGATCCGGGCCACCGAGGAGGAGAAGGCGCGGCAGATCGCGACGCTGGACCGGCTGCACCGGGCGCACGCGGGGGCGGCCGGGGAGCGGCTGGCCCGGCTTCAGCGCGTGGCGACCGGAGGCGGGAACGTCTTCGCCGAGCTGATGGAGTCCGCGAAGATCTGCTCGCTCGGGCAGCTCACCGGCGCCCTCTTCGAGGCGGGCGGGCAGTACCGGCGGAGCATGTAGCGGCCCGGGGGGCTGCGCGTTAACCTCCGCGCGTGCACCCGAAGACCGACGAGAGCCCCCGCGAGCGCGCGCGCGCCATGGCGCTCCGCGCGCTCGCCCACCGCCCACGCTCGGAGGCGGAGATCCGCGCGCGGCT
>JBAVTL010000459.1:0-10163 GCA_049696175.1 Anaeromyxobacteraceae bacterium | reverse complement strand
GCTGCGCGCCGACGAGCGCGCGCGGACGCTGGAGCAGTACGCGCGCCACATGCTGGCCGGTGACGAGGCGGCGAGGAAGGGCGACTGGGCGGGCGCGACGAAGGGCTACCGTGACGCCGCCGCGCTGCGCGTCGATCGCGGCCAGGCGGAGGAGCTCGCGGCCAGGGTCACCGTGAAGCCGTACGCGGTGAGCCTGAAGACGGTGGTGGTCACCCCGCTGCGCCCGAACCGGACGCCGTGGGTCGGCCCGAGCGACCGCAGGCTCGACCGGATCCAGGCGGTCCTCGCGGAGCGGTGGAGCGATCCGCTCGCGGGCAGGGTGCTCCTGGCGCTGAACGAGACGCCGCAGGTCAACCGGCCCGACCTCGTCGTCGAGGTGACCCTCCCGAACGGGCAGCGGCTCGTGACTGGCGGTGAGCGGGCGATCTACTCGACGCCGCGCGCGGTCTTCGTCATCGCGGCCAACGCCTTCGACAAGGGGAAGGTGGTCTTCCGCGTCTTCCACCGGCTCGCGGCCGGCCAGGCGGAGGACATCGGCTACGCGGAGGCGGCCGTCGGCGAGCTCGTCTCGAAGCGGACGCTGCTCCTGCAGGACCGCGCCGTCGGCGCTCTCGAGCTGACCGTCGATCCGGCCGAGGGCTCGCGCGCCGGGACGTTCACCGGCCTGACCCCCGTCACGCCGCCGCCCGGCGGGGCGCGGCGACCCTAGAGGATCTTCGCCGCCAGCAGGTCCTGGACGTCCAGCAACCCCACCGGCTTGCCGTCGTCGTCCACGACCGGGACCTGGTCGATCCGCGCCTTGCGCATCACGTGGGCGGCCTCGGTGACGAGCAGGTCGGGCTTCACGCGGCGCGGGTCGCGCCCCATCGACGCGGAGACCGGCCTGGAGAAGTCTGTCTGGCCGTGCTCCACCAGGCGGCGCAGGTCTCCGTCGGTGAAGATCCCCACGAGCCGTCCCGCGGCGTCCACGACGCTGGCGGCGCCCGGGCGGCCGGTGGTCTCGGTCATGACGGCCACCGCGGCGGAGAGCGGCGCGCTCTCGCGGACGACCGGGTTGGCGGCGCCCTGGCGCATCAGCTCTCCGACCTTCATGAGGCCGCGGCCGAGCTTCCCGCCCGGGTGGAAGAGCGCGTACTCCTCCCTGTCGAACGCGCGGTTCGCGAGGACCGTCATCGCGAGCGCGTCGCCGACCGCGAGCAGCACGGCGGTGGAGGCGGTCGGGGCGAGCCCCATCGGGCAGGCCTCCTCGACGTCGCCGATCTCGAGGACGAGGTCGGCGCCGCGCGCGAGCGCGTTGTTGGCGTCCTTGGTGACCGCCACGATCCTCGCGCCGATCTTCCGGAGGGAGGGCAGGAGCCGCGTCAGCTCCTCGGTCTCCCCGCTGTTGGAGAGGGCGATCACGACGTCGTCCCGCGCGATCCGGCCGAGGTCGCCGTGCGCTGCCTCGGCGGGGTGGACGAAGAGCGACGGCGTGCCGGTCGACGCCAGCGTGGCGGAGATCTTCTGGGCGACGAAGCCCGGCTTCCCCATGCCCGTGACGACGACGCGCCCCTTGCAGCCGAGGACCCACTCGACCGCGGTGGCGAAGGGAGGGCCGAGCCGGACGGCGCCGATGGCGCGCGCCTCGGCGGCCACGACCTGCTGCCCGTACGCGACGAGATCTGACGCGCGGCCGTCCTTGCGGGGGGGCGCCTTGCGGGCCTTGGACTTCGCGGGGGCGCGGACGCGCTTGCGGGGAGCCATGAAGGCGCCGATATAGCACTTTTCGACGTCAATGCGCGTTGGGGTGCCACCCGAGGCGCGCGCCCTTGCGGTGACGGCCACGGGTGGGTTACGAAGCCCCCGGCCTCACCGGAACGACCAGCAAGGAGCCCCACGACATGCAGTTCTTCATCGACACCGCCGACGTCGGCGAGATCAAGAAGGCCCTGGAGATGGGGCTCTGTGACGGCGTCACCACCAACCCGTCGCTGGTGGCGAAGACCGGCCGCCGCTTCGAGGACGTGCTGCGCGAGATCGTCGCGCTGAAGCCCGGCCCGATCTCGGCCGAGGTGACGGCCACGGACTGCGAGGGGATGCTCCGGGAGGCGCGCGAGCTGGTGAAGCTCGGCCCCGACGTCGTCATCAAGATCCCGCTCATCACCGAGGGCTTGCGCGCGGTGAAGACGCTCACGGCCGAGGGCGTGAAGACCAACGTGACCCTCTGCTTCTCGGCGGTCCAGGCGCTGCTCGCCGCCAAGGCGGGGGCGACCTACATCTCGCCCTTCGTCGGCCGGCTCGACGACATCTCGCAGGACGGCATGGAGCTGATCCAGCAGATCCTCGAGATCTACGGGAACTACGGCTTCAAGACGAAGGTGCTGGTCGCCTCCGTCCGCCACCCGATCCACGTCCTGCAGTCTGCCCGGCTCGGCGCCGACGTCGCGACCATCCCCTTCAACGTGATCGCGCAGCTCGCGAACCACCCGCTCACCAAGGCCGGCCTCGAGAAGTTCCTCGCCGACTGGGAGAAGGTGCCGAAGGCGAAGTAGGGTGCGCCCGGCGGGGCGAGGGCGCAGCCCTCGTTAGAATGGCAGGTAGGCGACCTGGCACTGGTCGCGCGGCACGTAGGGCAGCCCCCTCGTGCCGTTGAGCGCGGCGAGGAGCGCAGTGACCTCGTGGTTCCAGCTCGGGCTGTCGCTCCGCCAGGCCAGGGCCCCCTCGAAGATCAGGTCGTCCACGAAGACGGGCACGTCCTCGATCAGGATGACCTGCGCGTGCTCCAGGAAGTGGCGGGCGTTGAGGGTGAAGACCAACAGCTCCTGCGCCAGGCGGCCGCGCGGATCCGCGCGAACCCCGCGATCGCCGAGGTAGAGCGCGAGCTCGGCCTCCCAGGTCCCGGAGCCCCACGCGCCCTCCGCGTCGAACACGCTCCGCACCTTCCTCCGGCCGTCCGAGAACCTGCCGTCGAACGGCTCGTCGCCCTTCGTGAAGGCGCCCGAGGGGGCGCGGAACGGTTCGAGCCGGTTGATCAGCCGCCGGTCACGATCGTCGAGGAGCCTCAACCCCGCCGGTCCGCGCCAGTACTCGGTGCTCCCCATGTGCGCGAAGTGGACGCAGCCACCGCTGCTCCAGACGGGCGTCAAGGTGGCCGCAGGCGGGCCGCCCGAAGCGCCCGGGGCGGCGACGTCGATCTCCTGCGCCGCGTTCCTGGGTGCGGCCCAGAAGGGCGGCAGCTCCTCGCTCAGCGAATACCTTCCCGGCCGCAGTCCGGTGAAGGTGGCGCAGCCGTCCCAGCCCGTGGCGCGGACCCTGGAGGCTCGCTCGGGGTGGCTGAGCCGGAACCTCCAACCCTCGACCAACGGCTCATCCGGCCCGCCGATGCCGTCGCCGTTGCGATCGAAGATCTTGCACGCCCGGGCGCTGGCGAGCGCGGCGAGGTCGGGCGCGCGCGGACTCGGCGTGAGTGGCGCGGGCGGGACCACCCGTCCGAAGCGGTAAGCCATCGCCATCGGGACGTGAGGGGGAGGGAACGTCAACCAGTGGGGTTGGCGGTAAGGACTCGCGCCCTTCAGCACCCGTACGGGCGTGCGCTTGAGGCTTCCAGAGTCGGCGTGTGCGAGTGACGGCAGGAGCGCGGCGAGCAGCGACAGCGTGAGCACCAAGCGAGACATGGCCCCTCCCTACGGGCGAGGCTTGTGGCACTTCATGTCCGGCAACAGCGCAATGGGGGCTCGATTCGCCTCGCCCCGCCGCTGCGCACCACATGCCTACCCGAGTGCGCCGACCTCTTCACCACGGAATGTGGCGCGCAAACAGCTTGTGTGGACACTGGCTACGCGTCCGATGGATGGCTACCACCCAGCGGGGCAGACGCCTTGTGGCGAGCGGGACGGACGTGGTGGCGGCCCCACCTCAGGCGAGCGTGACGCGGAAGAGCCGCCGCTCCACCAGATCGAGCGCGCGCACGAGGTCCGGACGGCCGAGGTGCGCGCCGGGCGCGTGCTCCTTCAGCTCCAGGCACTGCTCGGTGAGGAGCATCACCAGCAGGCTCCCGGCCGCCTCCTCCCCGGGCGTGAGCCAGCGCCTGGCCTTCTCGTTCACGAGCCGCTGCTCGTAGGCGTCGTACTCCCGCGCGAGGTCGAGCCGGGCGAGCTCCAGCGCGAACCGGAGCACGTCGTCGCGCGGGCGCGCCTCCGCGCCGGCGGCGTACCGTGCGCGCAGCTCGTCGGAGACCCACTCGACGAAGGGAGGGGGCCAGGCCGCGAGCTCCCCGGCGAGGTGCTCCGCGAACTTCTCGAGGATGAGCTCCTTCACCGGCTGCTTCTGCCGATCGTAGAGGTAGTCCCAGCGGCGGTCGCGCACGGCCCGGAACAGACCAGACCGGCGGCCCCGTTTCAACCGCGCGCGTGCTAGAAATGGCCCCTCCCAGGAGGCCGCCCGATGCTCGTCGTGATGAAGCCCCACGCCACGCAGCCCCAGATCGACGCCGTCACGGGGCGGATCAGGTCGCTGGGGTTCACGCCCCACGCCATCCCCGGCTCGTCGCGCGTCGCCATCGGCGTGACCGGCAACAAGGGCGGGATCGACGTGGAGTCCTTCGCCGACATGGAGGGCGTCGCCGACGCCATCCGCGTCACGCAGCCCTTCAAGCTGGTCTCCCGCGAGGTGAAGGAGGAGGACACCGTCATCGAGGTGGGCGGCGCGCGGATCGGCGGCAAGGCGATCTGCGTCATGGCCGGGCCCTGCTCGGTCGAGTCGGAGGAGCAGATCGTCGAGACGGCGCGGGCCGTCAAGGCCGCCGGCGCCACCTTCCTCCGCGGCGGCGCGTTCAAGCCGCGCACGAGCCCCTACGAGTTCCAGGGGCTGGCGGAGGAGGGGCTGAAGCTCCTCGCCCTCGCGCGCAGGGAGACCGGGCTGCCGGTGGTCACCGAGGTGCTCGACGTGGAGACCCTCCCGATGGTGGCCGAGTACGCCGACGTCCTCCAGATCGGCGCGCGCAACATGCAGAACTACTCGCTGCTGAAGCAGCTCGGGACCGTGAAGAACCCGATCCTGCTCAAGCGCGGGCCGTCCGCCACGATCAAGGAGTGGCTGATGGCCGCCGAGTACATCCTGGCGGCCGGCAACTACCGGGTCGCGCTCTGCGAGCGCGGCATCCGCACCTTCGAGACGATGACGCGGAACACGCTCGACCTGAACGCGGTGCCGGTGCTCAAGTCGCTGACGCACCTGCCGGTGATCGTGGACCCCTCCCACGGCATCGGGATCCGCGCCCACGTCGGCGCGATGGCGCGCGGCGCGATCGCCTGCGGCGCTGACGGGATCATCGTCGAGGTCCACCCGCAGCCGGACAAGGCCCTCTCCGACGGGCACCAGTCGCTCACGCCGGCGCAGTTCGGCGAGCTCGTCCGGCAGGTGGCCGTCATCGCGGGCGCCGTCGGCCGGACCGTCTGATCACGCGGCGCCCCAGGCGCGGCGAGGAGCTCCCATGTTCGTCACGATGAAGCCCCACGCCACGGCCGAGGAGTTCGCGGCGGTCGTGGAGAAGATCAAGTCGCTCGGCCTCACGCCGCACGCCATCACCGGCACGGAGCGCAAGGTGGTGGCGGTGGTCGGCCACACCGGCGGGATGGATCCCGACGACCTGTTCGGCACCATGCCCGGCGTCGCCGAGGCGCTGCGGGTCTCCCAGCCGTTCAAGCTGGTGTCGCGCGAGGTGAAGGAGGAGGACACCGTCATCGACGTCGGGGGCGTCCCGATCGGCGGGCAGGCGATCGTCATCATGGCGGGGCCGTGCTCTGTCGAGTCGAAGGAGCAGATCCTCGAGACGGCCCGCGCGGTGAAGGCGGCCGGCGCCTGCTTCCTGCGCGGCGGCGCGTTCAAGCCGCGCACGAGCCCCTACGAGTTCCAGGGGCTGCGCGAGGAGGGGCTGAAGCTGCTCGCGCTCGCGCGCGAGGAGACGGGGCTCAAGGTCGTCACCGAGGTGAAGGACACCGAGACGCTCGACATGGTGGCCTCCTACGCCGACGTGCTGCAGATCGGCGCGCGCAACATGCAGAACTACTCGCTGCTCGAGAAGGTCGGCACGCTCGACAAGCCGGTCCTGCTCAAGCGGGGGATGTCGGCGACGATCCGCGAGTGGCTGATGGCGGCCGAGTACATCGTGTCGAAGGGGAACCACAAGGTCGCGCTCTGCGAGCGCGGCATCCGCACCTTCGAGACGATGACGCGCAACACGCTCGACATCAACGCGATCCCCGTCCTGAAGGCGCTCACGCACCTGCCGGTGATCGTCGATCCGTCGCACGGCATCGGGCTGCGGCCCCACGTCCCAGCCGTCGCCCGCGCCGGCATCGCCGCCGGGGCGGACGGCCTCATCATCGAGGTCCACCCGCACCCCGAGCAGGCGCTCTCCGACGGGCACCAGTCGCTGACGCCGATGGAGTTCGGCTCGCTGATGCGCCAGGTCTGCGTCATCGCCGGCGCGGTGGGCCGGCCGGTGTTCGAGCCGAGGTAGCCCGGGGGGCGGGCGCCACGTGGCGTCCACCTGGCGACCCCGTATACTTCACACTGTGCGACGCGACCTGGCCATCTCGACCCTTCGCGGCTACATGCCGACGCTCCGGCACGACTTCGGTGTGCGCCGGGTCGCGCTCTTCGGGTCCACGGCCAGGGACGAGGCTCGCGACGACAGCGATCTCGACCTGCTGGTGGACTTCGAGTCGGGACCGACCTTCGACAGCTACATGGGGTTGAAGTTCTTCCTGGAGGATCACCTAGGGTTGAGGGTCGACCTCGTCACGCCGAAGGCGCTGAAGCCCCGGTTGCGCCCCATCGTGGAGCGCGAGGCATTGGATGTCGCCTAGCCAGCGGAATTGGCGGTTCTGACGCGCGCCAGCATGCGCCGGCTCCGCCGCCTCGTCGGCCCGATCACCCCAGAGCAACTCCGCTGGGTGGACTCGGCCGTGGCGCGCGACCTCGCCGTCTTCGTCCCGGTGGCGGGCCCATGTGGCTACGCCACCACGCCCGAGCACACGCACCCGGCCTGGTCCTTCGTCGTCCCCTTCGACGACCGCGGGCGGGTGCGCATCGACGGGCGCCTCGTCCGGGCGCGGGGCGGCAGGCTCTACGCGTACGGGCCCGGCGTGCCGCACACCGAGCTGGTCGACGGCGAGCCCTCCCGCTTCGCCGCGATCTTCGTCGCGCCGCGGATGCTCCGGCGCGCGCTGCGCGACCATGGTGAGGCGGTCCTGCCGCCAGGGAGGGCGGAGAGCTTCGCGGCGCCGGTGGAGATCGTGGCGGCGGTGCGCGCGATGCTCGTCGAGCAGTCGGCGCGGTTGCCGGGTCACGCGGCGGTGCTCGACGCGCTGGGCCAGCGGCTCCTCCACCTGATCCTGCGCGCGGTCCTGGGCGTGAAGGGGCGTCCCGAGCGCGTCCCCGAGAGAGAGGCGATCCGGCGCGCGGTCGAGCTCGCCGACGGTCACACAGGCGAGCCGCTGACCGTAGGGGCGCTCGCCGCCGCAGTGGGCATGTCCCCCTTCCACTTCTCCCGCGAGTTCAAGCAGGAGACGGGGCGCGCGCCGCTGGCCCACCTCCGCGGCGCGCGCCTGGAGCGCGCGAAGCGGCTCCTCGCGGGGGACGAGCGTCCGGTGACCGCGATCGCCATGGAGTGCGGCTTCGCGAGCGCGTCGCACCTCGCGACGGCGTTCCGGCGCGCCTACCGGATGGCGCCGTCGCGGTACCGGGCGATGTTGCGGCGGTCTCAGCGCCGCGGGAGAGTGTGAACTCCGAGGCAAGCCGGTGGAAGCGGCGCCGGGGCGGGTGCGCTACGGTCGCCCCATGCTGACCCGAGAGATCATCGACTTCGCCAACAGGAACCCCGCCTGCTTCTTCTCCACGTGCGAGGGAGACCAGCCCCACGTCCGCGGCCTGCTGCTCTGGTTCGCCGACGAGAAGGGGTTCCACTTCCACACCGGCTCCACCAAGCGTCTTCCCGGACAGCTCGCCCGCAATCCCAAGGTCGAGATCGCCTTCTTCGAGCCGTCGAAGACGGGCGGCCGCATGATGCGCGTCACGGGGCGCGCACGGATCCTGGACGCGGCGGCGCACGCGCCGCGGCTCCTCGCCGAGCGGCCGTGGCTCGGCGACATCAAGCGGACGGTGCCGGAGCTGGAGTTGGTCGTCTTCGCCGTGGACCAGGGAGAGGTCCACGAGTGGAACATGGCGGTCAACGGCCGCGAGGCCGCGCAGCCGCGCGTGACGTTCTAGAGCCGCCCCCTCACCCCGACCCTCTGCCCGGTGGGCTCATGATTCGTCACATCGTCTCGTTCGAAGGTCTTGCGGTTGGAGGGGCAGCGAGGCCCATTCCATGAAGACCGCCCCTCTCCCCCGAACCCTCGGGGGAGAGGGGCGAACCCTAGCCGACGAGGACCTGAGCTGTGTGGACCCAAGATGTGACGAATCATTGGCCCGGTGGGAGAGGGGAGACGTGGTCTCTCTGACCCGCTACGGCGTCGTTCGCGGACCGGCGTCTGCCTGCGGCGCCGGGACCGCCCGGTCCAGCCCCACGTCGGCGAAGGACGCGGGGTCCTCCAGCGCCTCCAGGTGCGTCATGACGTTGGCGTTGGGGATGGCGGCGCAGATCTCCTGCTCGATCCGCTCCGCCAGGTCGTGGCCGCGGCGGACCGTCCAGACGCCGGGCACCAGGACGTGCATCGTGATGAAGCGGCGCGCCGCTGCCTGGCGCGTGCGGACGGCGTGGAACTGGACCTCCTGCGAGCCGTACCGGTCGAGGATCGCCTGCAGCGCCTGCTGCTCCTCGGCCGTGATGGCGATGTCGAGCAGCCCCGACGTCGAGCGCTGGATGAGCTGCACGCCGGTCCAGACGATGTTGACCGCGACGAGGATTGCGACGATCGGATCGAGCCGCTGCCAGCCCGTGACGGCGACGACGCCGATGCCGACGAGGACTCCAGCCGAGGTCCAGACGTCGGTCATCAGGTGGTGCGCGTCGGCCTCCAGCGCGATGGAGTGGTGCTGCTTCCCCGCCTTGAACAGGACGCGGGAGACCGCGAAGTTCACGACGGACGCGCCGGTCGAGATCGCGAGGCCGAGCCCCGCCTGCGCGATCGCCTTCGGGTGGAGCAGCCGATCGATCCCGGTCCAGGCGATCGCGGCCGCGGCGACGAGGATCAGCAGCCCTTCGACGGCGCTCGCGAAGTACTCCGCCTTGCTGTGGCCCCACTCGTGATCCTCGTCGGGGGGGCGGGCCGCGACGGTGAGCATCATCAACGTCATCGCGGCCGCCATGAGGTTGACGACCGACTCCGCGGCGTCGGAGAGGAGGCCGACAGAGCCGGTGAGCCACCAGGCCGCGGTCTTCATCGCGATGGTGGTGACCGCGGCCGCGATCGAGAGCCAGGCGAAGCGCGTCAGGTTGGGCTGCGACGAGGTCATGTCGGGCTGCTTTTCGCGCGATTCGACGGCCGAAGCAAGGCTCGACCGGCGCGAGCGCCTCACACCCCCCGTGGTACGCTGCGCGCCGAATGGCCCTCGCCGAGGAGCAGATCCGCGACCGCGCCGCCGAGATCCTGCGCGACCCTGGCTACCAGCTCTCGCTCCCGAAGCCGCGGGCGATGGCCGAGCTGCCGCTGGGGCCGCTGGCGCTGCTGCTCAAGATCCTGCTCTGGGCGGGGCTGGCGGTCCTGGTGATCATGGCGATCGTCTGGCTCGCCCGGAGGCTCTCCGCGCCGCCGCGCGACGTCGTGGTCTCCGACGCCGCGCCCCCGGCGGCAGCCGACATCGCGATCGAGAGCGCCGAGGCGCTGGCCGCGGCGGGGCGCTGGGCGGAGGCGATCCACGCGCTCCTGCTGGAGACACTCTCGGCCCTCGCGCGCGCCGCGCGGATCACGCCGTCGCTCACGTCGCGCGAGATCGTCGAGCGGGTCCGGCTCCCGCGCGAGGCGCGCGAGGCGCTCTCGGGGCTGGTCTTCGCCGTCGAGGTCTCCCGCTTCGGCGGCGCGGCGGCCCGCGAGGACGACTACCGCGCCTGCCTCGCCCGCTTTCACGCGTTCCTGGAGTCCTACCGGCGGGGCGCGTGACCGTGCGATCGGGGGAGACGTCCGCGTCCTTCAGCCGCCGCGGCGCGGTCTGGCTCGCCGCGCTCGCGGCCGGCTCGCTCG
>JBAVTL010000458.1:0-1768 GCA_049696175.1 Anaeromyxobacteraceae bacterium | reverse complement strand
CCCAGCTTCCCGTAGCCGCGCGTCTCGAACCCCGCGTCGTCCAGCACCCGCACGATCCGGCCGATGCCGTTCTCGGGCGATCCTGGCGGACCGTACTCGTACTTCACGTCGGTCCCGAAGGGCTTCTCGACCGCGATGAGCTGGTCGTAGTCGTACTCGTACGTGACCTTCACCTTCGCGTCGCGCAGGTTCCCGTCCTCGCGCGACGCGAGGCATCTCGGAACCCCGGAGTCACCTTCCGTCAGAGGTCTCCTTCGGGCGGGGCCGCGCGCCCAGGCACGCCTCCACGTTGGCGGCGCCGCGTTTCGGCTGCCCGTGGGGGTCCTGATCTGGCGGCTCGGCTCGGTCATCTCGTTCGATTGGCGTCCGTTAGGCCTCTTTGCCACATCGTTGCGTGCATCGCTCAGCTTCTCGGCACCCGGGGGGCACCTTCCGTCAGGGTTTCCCTTCGGGCGGGGCCTTGGAGCCTTGGCAGGCTGTTGGCGCCGCCTCATGGGATCCGAAGCGTTCCCTTCCGCCACTCGGCAAGAACCATCCGGGCATTAAACCCGAGAATGCCTGGAGTTGCGGATAGCAGTTCCAGAGTACTGCAGGCTTGCTTCTCATCAATTTTCAGGCAATGCGTGGCTGCCCAGCAACGCACTGATGCATTTTCGTCCGTGAAGAATCCCGTCAGCGCACGTTCGGCATCCGGGCCGCTCTGACGAAGTGCGTTTAGCGTGGCAATCAGCAGTTCATGGTGGCGATTGGCCTTCCTATGGTCACCCGCCTCGGTCGCTACCCCGTGCTCCAGCGCGTGACGGCGATAGTCCAGTAGCAGTTGATTAATGGCCATTTTCACGGTGCTCCTCCAAACATCTTCACAACCTGCATGCCGAAATCGCGTTGCGCCTCGAATGGCTGCCCACCCAACCAGTCTCGCACCCTCAGGCCGCCAGTGAACGCCTGCTTCGACGAGTAGTAGCCACTCACCTTCGCATGAATGCTTCCTGCGCCGTGGGGCAACCTCACGAGGTTCGCGGTGTTATGTATCGCTTCCGCGCCGAATCGCGCGACGTTTCCTGGCGTCTGCTCAACAATATGATGCCACGCTTGCCCTTCTCCAGCCGGCCCCATGGACCGTTTGAAGGCCTCGAATGACGTGAAGCCTTGCCCTGCGCCCTGTGTCGCTCCCCCCTCAGCCGACGCTGGCCCTGGCAGCTTTGCGCTTGCCGCGAGTGTGAAGAGCGCGGCGCTTCCGCGCAGAAGCGTGCCAGAGTCCTTCCCGCCCGTCTGAACCAGTGTGTCGACGCCGGAGCCGTAATCGACTCCTGAATTCCAGGATGCGCCCACGGTGAAGTCGAGGACCGTACCCGCGGCCGCGCTCAAGGCGCCGACCGCTGCCATCGCGCTCCCCGACGTCATGTCGAAGATATTTCCAGAGCGCCAGCCTCCATACGCTTCTGCGGCGCCGGCCGACATCGCCTCGATTCCGGGCGCTGCGCATGACACCCTCATGCCACCGAGCGCGGCACAACGGCCGTCGGGATCGCCGAGAACCACAGGGCTCAGGGCGGCGTAACCGTAGACATTCATCTCACGGAGCCGTGTGAGTGCCAGCTCAGGGGAATCGGTGAACGCCGGATCCGTACTCACCCACCGCGCCCTAACCGGATCCAGGTACCTCGCCCCGAAGTAGTAGAGCCCCGTCTCCTCATCCATCTCCTTGGCCGAGAAGAGGAACTGCTGCCGGTGCGTCGGGTCCCCGTCCGAGTCGTACCGGGCGTCG
>JBAVTL010000457.1:0-1692 GCA_049696175.1 Anaeromyxobacteraceae bacterium | reverse complement strand
CGGCTGGCCTGACGCCCGGCGGCGGCCGCCCCGGCTCGCGCGCGGCGAGCGGACCGCCTACTCCCCGAGATCCCCCTCGTCCGCCCCCGCCACGTCGGGGCGCTCCTCGGAGTCGGCGGTCTCGCGGTGGCGCCAGACCAGCTCCCCTTGCGTCTCCTTCTGCTTCCGCCGCCTCGCGTAGTAGCGCGAGACGCTGGGCAGGCTGAACCGGTTCATCGTGACGCTGTGGGTCATGATGGCGTTGAGCCGATCGATGTCGATGAACCACTCGGGCAGGTAGACGGGCCCGACGCAGAGCCCCTCCTCGACCAGATCGCGGATCAACTCCGCGTCGTCCACGCTCATCTTCCCGCAGAGGAAGGCGCGCACGAGATCGACGTCCCGCTGCTCCAGCGCCGCGCGCAGGAAGTTGAAGGTCCGGCAGTAGCCGCGCTGGTAGGCGGCGTCCTTGGTGAAGGGCGCGCCTCCCTCGACCACGCCGCCGCGGAAGACCCGCTCGCTCATGAGGGCCGCCTTCTCCGGGGGGAAGCGCGCGAGCAGGTAGCGGTAGACCTCCAGGAAGTCGGCGCCGCGCGCGGCCATGTCGATCGCGATGGTGCGCTCTCCCAGCTCGATGAAGCGCTCGTCCGTGATGTTCCCGGTGATGTACTCGGCGACGATCCCGCCCCCCTCCTGGCTCTCGTAGGAGCGGGGGAGGCCGACGCCCAGCACCGTCAGGTTCGGCTGGCGGTACCCGTTCATCGAGGTGAGGACGTGCCAGAGCCCCTCGTGCTGCGCGAGCGCCAGCACCTGCCGCTCCGAGAACCGCGCCCCCTTTCGCAGCGTGATCCGCGTCGCTCCGGCGGCTGCGTTGGCGGTGAGCCTGCGGCGCACGGTGACCTTCACGTGGCCGCCGAGGAGCGGGTTGCAGAGCTGCGTGATGAGCCCGGCCGCCCGCTCCGCCGTGTACTCCTGCTCCTCGTCGCGCGCGCGGGGGCGCGACGCCCAGAGCCGCGCGATGGCCAGGTTGTCGACGTCGTGATCCGGGAAGCGGTCGCGCGGGTCGCCGTAGACGCGCCGCGACATCTCGTAGAAGCGCTTCGTGCCCCGTCCGGCAAGCATCTGGACGAGGAGGACGTACTCGTCACAGCGCTGGCGGAGCAGCTCCTCGACCGGGTTCCGCCCGCGGATCTCCCGGCGGATGGCGCGCAGCTCCTTGATCTTCGCCGCCGGCTCGAAGCCGAGCGCCGGGTACTCGGGGCGCGGCAGCTCGCGCGCGTGGTGCCTGAAGAAGCGGGCGTGCACAGCGGGCCCCCAGTTGATGGCCCGCAGCACCTTGATCGGCCGCTGCGCGGCGACGATCTGGTCGGAGATCCGGCGGAGGTACTCCTTCGGCATCGCGCCGACGTTACCACGGTCCGCGCTCCGGCCCGCCGGGCCGCGCCGCGTCCGTCCCGGTCACGCCAGCCACGCGCCGACGCCGACCTGCACGCGCGCCGACGCGGCACGGACGTTGCTCGTTCCCGACGCCAAGGAGGTTCAGATGAACCGAGTCGAGTCGATCCACGTCGTCCCCACCACCCCGCGCCAGTCGATGCCGAGCCGCTTCGACGTCGCGCTCCAGAACGCCGCTGGCCACCTTGCCCGCACCATCACCGGCGGGCTCGAGCTGGCCGCCCCCGTCATCCCGGGAGGCACCTTCCTGCTGGGCGC
>JBAVTL010000456.1:0-1916 GCA_049696175.1 Anaeromyxobacteraceae bacterium | reverse complement strand
CCGTGAACAAGGATGGCCGCGGCCCCGCCTGGGCCAACAGCCTGTTCGAGGACAACGCGGAGTTCGGCCTGGGCATGCGCCTCTCCGTGGACAAGCACCAGGAATTCGCCCTGGAGCTGATGCACCGACTGGCTGCCCAGCTCGGCGATGAGCTCATCACCGGCATCGCCACCGCGGACCAGACTTCCGAAGCCGGCATCAAGGCCCAGCGCGAGCGGGTGGAGCTCCTCAAACAGAAACTGGCGGGCCTCAAGGAGCCCGAAGCACGCATGTTGAACGACCTGGCCGACTACCTGGTCAACAAGAGCGTCTGGATCGTGGGCGGCGACGGCTGGGCCTACGATATCGGTTACGGCGGCCTCGATCACGTCCTCGCCTCCGGCCGCAACGTGAACGTCCTGGTGCTCGATACCGAGGTCTACTCCAACACCGGCGGCCAGGCCTCCAAGTCCACGCCGATGGGGGCGTCGGCCAAGTTCGCGATGGCCGGCAAGAGCATGCCGAAGAAGGACCTCGCGATGCTGGCGATGACCTACGGTCACCCGTACGTCGCCAGGGTCGCGATCGGGGCGAAGGACGCGCAGACGGTCAACGCGTTCAAGGAGGCCGACAGCTACTCCGGCGTCTCGGTGATCGTCGCCTACGCGCACTGCATCGCGCACGGCTACGATCTCGCCAACTCGCTCCAGCAGCAGGAGCGGGCGGTCGACTCGGCCTACTGGCCCCTCTTCCGCTACGACCCGCGCCGCGTGGCGGCCGGTGAGAGCCCGCTGAAGCTGGACAGCCCCGCGCCGAAGATCGACCTCGCTCAGTTCGTCGCGGGCGAGACGCGCTTCAAGACGGTCGAGGTGTCCAACCCCGAGGGCTACAAGAAGATGATGACCCAGGCGCAGAAGGACATCCGCGAGAAGTTCGCGCTCTACGAGCAGCTCGCGAAGGCGATGAACCCGGCCAACCTCGTGCCGGGCGGCAAGCCCTAGTCCGAACGGACGCGCAGCACCTGGAGCCCGGATCGCAGCCATGCGGTCCGGGCTCTCGCTATTCGTGCCCCCGCGAAGGCTACTGCGGCGCGACCCCCGGTGCGCTGCGACCCGCCCCGCACCTCGAGCGGAGCCGGTCAACGCGCCGGATCCACGAAGGTTTCCAGCTCCGGCGCCTCGGCCTTGCACTTGCAAAGCCGACGCCCCGGTTCCGCTCCCGGAACCGGAACCCGAGCGTCGAACTTGCCCTGCCCCCGCCAGTCCAACTGCCAGCTCGCCGACGGGATCTCCATGCGCGAGGCGCTGCGGGTGTGGCAGAGCTTCTACTGCGACGGGATGTTCCGGCGCTGCGAACGGTACAAGCTGGCCGAGAGCGGCGTCGCTGTCCCGCTCCGCCTGCTGCCGAACGGCCGCCTTCAGGACGCCCCCGCGGTCCCCTTGCCCCCCGCCGGTCTCCGGCGCGGCGAGCCCCGCTGATCCCGCGTCCGGTCGCGCGCGCACCGGTTCCCAGGGGAGCGGCGGCCGAATAGACTGCCCGCGCAGATCCGAAGTCGGCCCCGCGCGTTGAATCCCTGGGGCCATTGGCGAGGCCACCGGCACGTGCCGCACGACGAGAGCGACGAAGAGCTCATGCGGCGCTTCCAGGCCGGGGACGCCCGGGCCTTCGAGACGCTCGTGCGCCGCCACCGAACCGCCCTCTGGAGCTTCCTCGTCCGCCACGTCGGAGATCGTGCGCGCGCCGAGGATCTGCTCCAGGAGACCTTCCTGCGCGCGGTGAGGGGAAGCGCCGAGTGGCGGGAGCGCGCGAAGGTCACCACCTGGCTCTTCACCATCGCGCGCAACCTGACCCTCGACGAGCTGCGCCGCGGGGTCCACCGGCGCACCGAGCCGCTCGAGGGGACCGGCGGCGACGCGCCCGCGCCGATCGACCGCGCC
>JBAVTL010000455.1:0-3729 GCA_049696175.1 Anaeromyxobacteraceae bacterium | reverse complement strand
GGGAAGGACGAGCTGCCCGAGCTCGTCGTCGCGCGGCTCGTCTCGCGCGGCGAGCGCGTGGCGGTCGCCGAGAGCTGCACCGGCGGCCTGCTCGCGCAGCTCGTCACCAGCGTCCCGGGCGCCTCGGCCGCCTTCGACCTCGGCGTCGTGGCCTACGCGAACGCGATGAAGGAGCGGCTGGTGGGGGTCCCCGCGGAGCTGCTCGCGGCGCACGGGGCGGTCTCCGAGCCGGTCGCGCGCGCGCTGGCGGAGGGCGCTCGCCGCGTCTCGGGCGCCCACTGGGGCGTCGGCGTCACCGGCGTCGCCGGGCCGTCGGGAGGAACACCGGAGAAGCCGGTCGGCACGGTTCACCTCGCCATCGCGAGCGCCGCCGGGACGACCGCCTTCCAGCGGGCCTACCGCGGCGACCGTGAGCGGGTCCGCCGGCACGCTGCGTACGACGCGCTCGACCTCCTCCGCCGGGCCCTGAGCTGAGCGCGTGCCGGGATGGCCCGCGGGGACGCCCGCGGCTATCCTGCCGGGGATGCCCAGGCACCAGGAGCACGTCGTGAGGCGATACCTCCTCGGGCTCACGGTCCTCTCCACGCTCGCGCTCCCCGTCGGTGCCGCTCCCCAGGGCGCCGCGCCGCGCGCGGCCTCCCTCGGCGAGGCGGTCGCGCAGGCCGAGCGGCTCGCGTCGAGGCGCGACGGGCTCGATCAGGAGTTCGTCCTCCCGCAGCGCCCCGGACAGAACCAGGTCGCCTGGTACGACTTCCACTGGCGCACGCTCGACGTCCCCGCGCCCGGCGGCGGCAAGGGCGGCCTCCGGCTCTACTACTACGCGTCGGAGTCCGAGTCGGCGCGGCGCGCCCTCCCGGCGATCCAGTCCGCGTACGTCAGGCTCGTGGAGGAGTTCCACTACGCGCCGTCTAAGCGCATCCCGTACATCCTGTACGCGACGCAGCGCGAGCTCCAGACGACCAACGTCTTCCAGGTGACGGAGTCGGTCCTCGGGGTGACCTCCCCGGAGGACCTGAAGATGACGGTCCCCTACTTCGGCGACCACGCGCGCTTCCTCGAGGTCTCCACGCACGAGCTGGTGCACCAGTTCACCATCCAGAAGCTCGCGGAGATCGACCCGGAGGACCGCACGACGCCGACGATCTTCCTCCTGCCGCTCTGGTTCATCGAGGGGATCGCCGAGTACTACACGCACGGCGGGATCGACGCCGAGACCGACCTGTTCCTGCGCGACCTCGTCTGGAACCCCGATCCGGCGAAGAAGTACGAGGTGGTCGGCTTCGCCGACGACCGGCACCGTGGCTTCGTCCCCACCTACAAGCTGGGGCAGGCCAGGATCGCGTTCATCGCCGAGACGTACGGGCGGGAGAAGATCCAGGCGTTCCTCGACGACGCCCCCCTCGTGAACGAGGGCGCCGGCAGCCCGAGCGGCGTCGAGCGCGCCTTCGAGGCGCTCGTGAAGCGCGTGCTCGAGCAGCCCGTCGAGCAGGTGGACGCCCGCTGGCGGGCCTGGCTCAAGCGGCGCTACTACGCGGCCTGGCTCGCCTCGCGGCAGGAGCCGTCCCAGCTGGACGAGGTGCGCGGCCTCCCGGCCGAGCCAGAGGACTTCGTGACCTCGCCGGACGGGAGCGTCGTGCTCGCGCGCACCATCGACCGGAAGAAGGCGCGCGCCACGCTCCACCTCTTCGACCCTCGCGCCCCGAAGGGCGCGCTCCTCGTTGCGAGCGACGGCGTCCCCGGCTGCGAGTCGCTCCACCCCATCGAGCAGCGGACCCTCGCGCTCTCCGGTGATCTCGCCGCGTTCTCGGCCCAGGACGGCGCGGGCGACCGGCTCTGGGTCCGCCCGTGGAGCCGCGTCGAGCCGCCGCCCGGGAAGCCGCCGCGGCTCCGCATCGGGCCGCTCCGCGAGGTGCCCGTGCGCCCGCCCGACGGCGGACGCTTCACCCAGATCACCGATCCGGCCTTCTCGCCCGACGGGCGGAAGCTCGCCTTCGTCGGGGTCCCCGGAGACGGGAAGCGCGACGTGTTCGTCGTCCCGCTGGCGGGCGGCGTCGCCCGCCGGCTCACCGACGACTACGGCTCCGAGCGCGACCTCGCCTGGGCGAGCGAGGGGATCTACCTCTCCTCCGACGCGACCGAGCACGGCCGCGCGAACCTCTTCCTCCTCGATCCGGAGCGTGGGGGCACGAAGCGCCTCACGACAGGGCCGTGGAACGATCGTCAGCCGCGCCCGCTCGCCGACGGCAGCGTCCTCTTCTCTAGCGAGGCCGGGGGAAAGCCGGACGTCTGGTCCCTCTCCGGCGGGCGCGCCTCCCGCCTCACCGACTTCGTCACGGGGCTGCGGGCGCCCGCGCCCGCGCCGAAGGGGCGGGGGCTGCTCGCGAGCACCTTCAGCGGCGGCGTCTTCCGGATCGTCGAGGTCCCCAAGGCGCTCCTGCTGACCGAGGCGCCGGTGGAGATCCCGCCGGCCACCGGCGAGCCGCTGCCCATCCCGCTCGCCGACATCCCGGCCGACGCGCCGCGCTACGACGCCTGGACGCCGAAGAGCTGGCGCCCCGACGGGCTCATGATCTTCGGTGGCGGCACGGGGGATGCCGTCGCCGGGCGCGCCACGGTGCTCTTCTCCGACCTGCTCCGCGATCACACGGTCTACGCGGATCTCGCGGTCTACGGTGACTGGAACTACACGCAGGCGGTCGCGTTCCTGGCGGACCGCTCCCGTCGTTCGAGCTGGGTCCTCGGAGGCTTCCACTTCGCCCAGCCGCAGATCGACCGGCTCGATCCGGACCTGTCCTTCTACCAGCGCGACTACGGGGCCTTCGGCACGTGGCGCTGGCCGCTCGATCGCTACCGCCGCGTCGAGGGCGAGCTGATGCTGGGCGCGGTGGAGCGCTACTGCCTCACCGACTTCTCCGGCGCGTCGGTCGGCAGCTGCAACGGCATCCAGGCGCCGGGGCCGGTCTACGCCGACTCCGCGGCCTGGAGGAGCGTGAACGGAGGCGCGGCGGCGCTCGTCTCGCCGACGCTGCGCGCGGGGTTCGACACACTCCGGTTCGACCCGCTCACCGGGCCCCTGCGCGGCACGTCGCTCCTCGCGGAGCTGGGCGGCCAGTGGCTCCCGACTCGCCACGCGGTGAACGGCTTCGCCCGCTTCGACGCCCAGCAGTTCTGGCAGCTCGCGGGGCGCGCCAACTTCATGCTTCGGCTCGCCGGCGGCACCAGCTTCGCCCCGACCGCCGCGGGGAAGGCATGGGAGAAGAGCTGGTGGCTGAGCGCCCCCGACAACCTCCGCGGCCTCTATCCGTTCGACACGGCGTTCCTCGTCGGACCGCACTACTGGGTCGCGAACGCCGAGCTCCAGGTGCCGCTGGAGCCGGTGCTGAAGCTCCTGATCTTCGACTACCTGGAGGGGGTCGCCGCGCTCGACTTCGGCGGCGTCTTCGACAGGTACGAGCGCGGGGTCGACGTGAACGGCAACGTGGCGCCCGGGGCCTGGGACGCGCGGACGCTCACCGGCGTCCTCGGGGTCAACGCCCTCTTCGGACCGCTGCTCCTGCGCGTCCACTTCGGCCACCCGTACGACATCGGCGGACGGGTGACCCCCGCGCTCCAGTACCACGAGCGCTGGGTCACCAACGTCACGCTGCGCTGGTTCTTCTTCTAGCTCAGCTCGCCGCGAGCGCCGGCTCCTCCTCCGGCTCGGCGGCCCTCGCCGGCGCTGCCTCGCAC
>JBAVTL010000454.1:0-15551 GCA_049696175.1 Anaeromyxobacteraceae bacterium | reverse complement strand
TCGTCCATCAACGGATGCAGCACTTCGAACTTCCACCGGATTTGGTCCACGTCATTCACTACACCCTGAACCAAATCGCCTCATGTCCCATTCCGCGGACTTCAGTTAAATCCGCGCGAGCCCTAAGCTCCTGCCCACACTCATTCCTGCTCATGTCATGGAAGCAGGTATCCCAGGCGTCCTTCTCCGCGCGGCACGTCTCCGTTGCCCGCTTCTCCGCGGCGGCCCTGGCCTTGGCTCGCTCGGCGCGGCGCGCCTTGTCCGCGTCGGCCGCCTTCCGCTTCGCATCCTCACGCGCGGCTGCCTCGGCACGCTGACGCTTCTCAGCCTTCTCGACGATCTCGGCCGCCGAGCGCGCCTTGGGGGTGCCCTTCTCCATGCAGGGGAACCCCGCGTAGCAGACGCAGGTCTTCTCGAAGAACAGCCGGTCCCGAGGCTGAACCGACACCTTCGCGGTCTCCCCGATGGCCCGGCACAGGTCATCGTTCGAGTAGTCCGCTGCGATGGCGATGGTGGGCAGTAGGGCGATGATGACGACGAAGTCGGCGAGCTTCAAATTGGGACCCCCTCCGGTTGCCGCGAGTCTACCGCGAACCGCTTCTTCCCGGCCTTCCCAGCGTGGCTGAGGTTTCCGGCGAGCCGAACCTCACCGACGCCGCCTGCGATCGCTTCGCTCGCGACGCGCACCAGGTCGAGATTGGGCTGGACGGGGCCATACTCCGTTCGCCTGGCGCGGGGGATGTGTCCCAGCTACCGGTCGCAACCGCAGCGTCCGACCTGGACCTTCCGGCCCTTAAGAACGGCAGACCCGACTGCTACGCTCCGGCCATGGCGTGGTGGACGGCGATTGAGCCTTGGGACCGGGCGGCACTTCTCGTCTTGAACCTTGCGACCATCGCCGGGCTGCTTGTCGAACACCGACGAGCTGCTCGGGCGGAATCGCGGGCGGAGGATGCACACCGGCTCGCAACCGAGGCCCACGAGTGGGGGCGCGAACAGGCGGAGCGCGCGCGGCATGCCGCTCAGGGCGAGGAGGAGCGACGGCGATGGTGCGAGGAGATTCAGACCCAGGTTCGGGATCTCGCCGAACCAATCAGCGTCCCGGAGGGTGCGCCCCACCTTTGGCTTCAGTGGGGTGCCGAGAACCGGTACTTCCGACTGCTCGAGGAGCCCGGAGGGGAAGCCCTGATGCTCTTCCGCGCCCGAGACAGCGGGTGGTAGTCCGCAGCGGCTGCGGTGGTCGAAGCGCGCCCTTTCGTGGCCTCGAATGACGAAGAAGCGGTCAAGCTTCGGCGTCCCCCCGACGGCCCGGCAGCGGGCTGCCGGCGGGCGAGCCGCGCCCTCCGAAATGGAACTGGAACGCCGACGCTTGGAGGCTAGAGAGCACCAGCGGAAGAGGCAGCAGGGGCTCGGGAAGCCGATCATCTCAGCCGAGTTCAAGGGGCGACGCTTCGTTGCCGTCGGAAGCCATCTTCGTGCATCGCCGCGGTGGCGCACCTTCCAGGACTTTCTGTTGGACTACGGCCGAGACGTGCTCGGCAAGGACTGGTGGGTCGCCGAGTGCAGCAGGCCGCCATCCGACCGCCACCCGGTCGTCGTGTGGTTCGAACTCCTGCAGCGGGCGAACGGTCCGACGACAGACGAATCGGGCAACCCCATCAGCAGGCTCATGACCGGCGCGGCTGCGGCCTACCTGCGGCTGGCGTACGATCTCTACTGCCTTGAGCACAACGCGCTTGTGCGCGATCGCCTCGTTCAGCGACTCAAGAACCAGGACAACTTCCCCGGCGCGCTCTACGAGGTCCTCGTCGCCGCTGTGTTCACCCGCGGTGGGTTCGAAATCGAGTTCGAGAACGAGGACGACTCAACCACCTCACACGTTGAATTCACCGCTCGGTTCAAGCAGACGGGGCGGAAGTTTTCCGTGGAGGCGAAGCGTTGCGAGGGCCAGAAGAGGATCGGTCGCAGGCTCTATTCCGCCTTGGTCAAGGAGGCCGCGCATCCGCGCATCGTCTTCATCGATCTGAATGAGCCTCACGAGGGCCCCGCGGGGACGGAGATGCCGGGCTTCATGAAGGAAGCGCTCAAGCACGCTCGCAACTACGAGCGCGGGCAAGGACGCGACCTTCCGTCTGCCTACGTCTTCATGACGAACCAACCGTATCCCCACCATCTCGATGGGACCGCCTTCAAGTGCTCCTTTATCGGGGAAGGGTTCCACATCCCCGACTTCAAGTGGGACGCGCAGTTCCCTGGCGTGCGAGCGGCGGTGGAGGCGCGAAACGCCCACACCGAGATGGATCAGCTTGCCAAGTCGATGGCCGAGCACGCAGAGATTCCGGTCACCTTTGATGGGGAGGCCCCTGAGCTTGCGTTCGGGGAGCATCCAGCGCGTCTCCGGGAAGGCGACCGCTACCTACTGCACGACGATACCGGCAACGCGGTGTCCGGCACGCTCATGTCGGCCACCGTCATGGAGAAGGAGCGGTGTGCGTACGGCATCCTTGCGTCCGACGACGGGCGCCGCAACATGGTGACGGTACCGCTCTCCGACGCCGAACTGGCGGCCTACAGGCGGCATCCAGACACCTTCTTCGGCACTGTTGAGCTGGGAGGGAAGCAGATCTCGAACGCAGTTGAGGCGTTCGATTTCGTGTTTTCCGCCTACCGCAACACGCCACGCGAAAAGTTGCTGGAGTTCATGGCAACGGCAGGCGCGCCGGACATGGATCGCCTCAGCATGCTCTCCCGGGAGGAGCTGGCGAGGACCTACGCCGAGAGAATGGCAGCGAGCATGGTGGCGGGAATTCCGTCAGCGAAGAGTCGCAGCGGCGGGACGTGAGCCGTTCCGTGCCGGGGCTGCGACGCTCCGGACACAGGCTTCGTCAGAAAGCCCGGGGTCTTCACTCCCCAGCCACGTCCACCCCTGCGGTAAGGTCTTCGGCATGTCCCGCCTGACCCTGCCCCAGCTCGAGCGCCACCTCTTCGCCGCCGCCGACATCCTGCGCGGCAAGATGGATGCCTCGGAATTCAAGGAATACATCTTCGGGATGCTGTTCCTGAAGCGGTGCTCGGACGTCTTCGACGCCCGCTACCAGGAGCTGCTCGAGAAGGAACTGAAGAGGGGGAAGCCGAAGGCCGAGGCTGCGAAGAAGGCCGGCCACCCCAGCTTCTACGCCGACACCTTCTTCGTGCCGCCGGCCGCGCGCTGGGAGCAGCTCGACAACGAGCTCCACCACAACATCGGCTCCGGGCTGAACAAGGCCCTCGCCGCGCTCGAGGAGGCGAACAGCAGCCTCGAGGGCGTGCTGACGCACATCGACTTCAACAAGAAGGTCGGGCAGTCGACGATCTCCGACAAGAGCCTCCGGGCGCTCATCGACCACTTCCGCAAGTACCGGCTGCGCAACGAGGACTTCGAGTACCCCGACCTCCTCGGTGCGGCCTACGAGTACCTCATCCGCGACTTCGCCGATTCGGCCGGCAAGAAGGGTGGGGAGTTCTACACGCCCCGCTCCGTGGTCCGCATGATGGTGCGCATCGCGCGGCCCGACGAGGGGATGACCATCTACGACCCGTGCTCGGGCTCGGGCGGCATGCTGGTCCTGTCGAAGGAGTACCTCGACGAGCACCAGAAGAACTCGAAGGACCTCCGGCTCTACGGCCAGGAGTCGAACGGCGGCGTCTGGGCGATCAGCAAGATGAACATGCTGCTCCACGGCATCCCCGACGCCGACGTCAGGAACGGCGACACGCTCGCCGAGCCGCTCCACACCGAGGGCGGTGAGCTCACGCGCTTCGATAGGGTCATCACGAACCCTCCCTTCTCGCAGAACTACACGCGGGAGGGCATGCCGTTCCAGGAGCGGTTCCGCTTCGGCTTCTGCCCTGAGGGCGGCAAGAAGGCCGACCTGATGTTCGTGCAGCACATGCTCGCGGTGCTGCGCCCCGGCGGCATGGTCGTGACGGTGATGCCGCACGGTGTGCTCTTCCGCGGCGGCGACGAGCGGACCATCCGCACCGGCATCCTCGACGCCGACATGCTCGACGCCGTCATCGGCCTGGGCTCGAACCTGTTCTACGGCACCGGCATCCCCGCCTGCATTCTGGTGCTCCGCGCGCCGGGCGCGAAGCCGAAGGCCCGCAAGGGGAAGGTCATCTTCATCAACGCCGACCGCGAATACTTCGAGGGGCGCGCGCAGAACTACCTGTACCCGGAGCATATCGAGAAGATCGTCAGCACCTGGGAGGCGTTCGAGGACGTGCCCGCCTTCGCGCGCGTTGTGTCCCGCGACGAGCTCCGCGAGAACGACGATAACCTCAACATCCGGCGCTACGCCGACAACGCGCCGCCGCCCGAGCCCCACGATGTCCGCGCCCACCTGCACGGCGGCGTGCCCAAGCTCGAGGTCGAGGCGAAGCGGGCCCTATTCGAGGCCCACGGGCTCGACCCGAAGACCCTGTTCAAGGAGCGCCCGGGATCGGATGGACGCTACTTCGACTTCGCCGACGGCATCGACGACAAGGCGGCGCTCAGGAAGCGCCTCGATACCGATGCCGGCATGGCCCGGCGTGAGCAGGAGCTGAGCGACGCCGTCGAGTCCTGGCGGAAGAAGGCGCAGGCTGAGCTCTCCAGGCTGCCGGAGACCGGGGCGCTCATGCCGGCGCGGGCGAGCCTGCTCGCGAGCTTCGAGAAGGCGGTGCGCCCGGTGGGGTTGCTCGACCACTTCCAGGTCACCGGCGTCGTCGCCACCTGGTGGGGTGACGTCCAGAACGACCTCAAGGGGCTCGCCGCGCAGGGCTTCGCCGGGCTCGTCGAGTCGTGGGCGACCAGCATCCGCGCCGCGCTCGAGGACGACGAGGTCAAGGAGAACCCCCTCGACCACCCGCTGACCAAGATGTTGCTGCCCCAGTACCTCGCCGAGATCGCCGAGTGGGAGGCCAAGAAGGCCGACCTGGACGCCACCATCAAGGCCGCGCAGCCGAGTGAAGACGAGGAGGACGCCGAGGAAGCAGAGGAGAAGCTCACCGAAGAACAGGTCAAGGCGCTGAAGAAGGAGCTAGGTGCGGCGAAGAAGAAGCTGAAGGCGCTCCAGGCCGACTTCGTGAAGGAACTCGACTCCGCAATCAAGAAGCTCGACGAGTCCGATGCTCGCGAGCTGGTGCTTGGCATCCTGCGCGGTCAGCTCGACGCCATCCTTGCGCGTTACGTCGCGGCCCAGCGGCACCAGGTCGTCGCTGCGTTCGAGAACTGGTGGGACAAGTACCGTGTCACGCTCGTCAGCATCGAGACTGAGCGGGACTTGGGGTCCACGAAGCTGAGAGGCCTCCTCGGGGGACTAGGCTATGCGTAGCTGGCGGCTGCTCCCGGGTTGGCAGAAGCCTCAGTCCCAGCCGAGTGGATGGGAGCTTGTCCAGCTCAACGCCGTAAGTCGAACCATTGCGGGTGGCCGACTAGGCTTCACCAAGGAGTCCGACTATCGCCCCAGCGGCGTTCCTGCCTTCAGCGCAGCCGGCCAGGACGGCTTCGTGTCTCGGGCTGAGTTTGAGAACGTCGATGCGGTGGTGCTCTCATCGGTGGGTGCCCAGTGCGGGAAGTGCTTCCCAGCCCAAGGTTCGTGGAGCACGTTGGCCAACGTCCAGGCGATTCTCACTGCCGGCACTGTAAGTGCGAGGTACCTTTACTTCCGAGTCAACCGAGACGACTACTGGCCGCGGTCCGGGTCAGCGCAACCGTTCATCAAGCCGAGCGACATCGGACGTTGTTGGATTGCGTTGCCGCCGCTAGCCGAGCAGCGCCGCATCGCCGAGATCCTCGACACGTTGGACGAGGCGATCCGCAAGACCGAGCAGCTCATCGCCAAGCTAAGGCAGGTGAAGCAGGGGCTCCTGCACGACCTCCTCACGCGCGGAATCGACGAGAACGGGGAGCTTCGCGACCCGGAACGGAACCCAGAGGAGTTCAAGGCTTCTCGCCTTGGGCCAATACCGGTCAACTGGGATGTTGAGACGCTCGGCAACCTAGTGGAGGAACACCAAGCCGGGATCTACAAGGACCGCGGGGAGTACGGCTCTGGCGGAAACATCGTTGGAGTTGCCGATCTCTTTCGGCATGAGTCGATAGACGGCCAAGTCTTCCGAAGGGTGCGGCTGAGCGACAGCGAACGCGACGAGTTCGCCTTGCATCCTGGGGACCTCATATACGCGGAGTCCTCGCTGGTCCTCGACGGCATCGCGAAGACGCTGGCGGTGACAGAGCAGGGAGCGGGGACCGCGTTCGCATGGCATACCCGAAGGCTGTCCCTGCGCCGGGGCCGGGCTGACGCCGAGTTCTTGGCGCTTGCCTTGGGCTTGCCAAGAAGCCGAGCGTTTGTGGTCACCCGCGCCACCCAGACCGCAATAACGGGCATCCCTGTGTCGGAGTACCTTTCTACGCCGCTGGCACTTCCGCCGTTGAACGCACAGAAGCAGATGGTGGAAATTGTGCGAATGCACGATGCGCGGGCGCTGAGGGAGATGGCGTTTGCAGAGAAGCTCCGGCTCCTCAAGGGGGGATTGATGGATGACCTCCTCACGGGCCGCGTCCGCGCGGCCAGCCCTGGGACTGACACCGCCGCATGAGCTCCGGCCCCGAGTTCACCACAGTCGAGTCGCCGTTCATCGACCAGCTCGTCCGCATGGGCTGGAAGGCGGTGATGGGCAGCCTCGACCATCCGTCGGTCACGGGGCGCGAGACGTTCCGCGACGTTCTGATCAAGCCCGACCTTCGCAAGGCCATCGAGCGCATCAACCTGCGCGACGGCAAGCCGTGGCTCGATGACGCCCGAACTTCACAGGCGGTGAGCGCGCTTGAGCGAATCACAGCGCCCAAGCTCATCGAGGCGAACCAGGCGGCGACCGAGCTTCTCATGAAGGGCATCGCCGTCGAGGGGCTGCCCGACTGGGACCAGGGGCGCTCGCAGACGGTCCACTACGTCGACTGGGAGCACCCCAAGAACAACACCTTCACAGTGATGAACCAGTTCCGCGTGGACTGCCCCGGCGGGATGGCCAAGGGGTTCATCGTCCCAGACCTGGTCCTCTTCGTGAACGGCGTCCCGCTGGTCGTGGTCGAGTGCAAGAGCCCCGGCGTCCCCGAGCCGCTCCCCCAGGCTGTGGACCAGCTCCGCCGCTACACGAACCAGCGCAAGGCCGCCGGCGAGATCGAGGACAACGAGGGGAACCAGAAGCTCTTCCACACCAACCAGTCCCTCGTCGCCACCAGCTTCGACGAGGCCCGCGTCGGCACCATCGGCGCCGACATGCAGCACTACCTCGAGTGGAAGGACACCGCGCCGGTTCCGCTCGCGGCGGCGGCCGAGGAACTCGGGGCCGCTGGGCCCGACGCCCTCTCGAGCCAGCAGAAGCTGGTCGCCGGGATGCTTCGGCCCGAGCACCTCCTCGACATCGTCCGCCACTTCACGCTCTTCCAGCCGGCGGATGGGCGCATCATCAAGGTCGTCTGCCGCTACCAGCAGTTCCGAGCCGTGCAGGCGGCCGTGAAGCGGCTCCTCACGGGCAAGACTCGCGAGCAGGACGGGGAGCACGACCGCCGCGGGGGGCTCGTCTGGCACACGCAGGGGAGCGGCAAGAGCCTCACCATGATGTTCCTGGTGAGGAAGATGCGCTCGCTGCCCGCGCTCCGGCGCTTCAAAGTCGTCCTCGTCACGGACCGGAAGGATCTCCAGAGGCAGCTCTCCGACACCGCCGGGCTGACCGGCGAGTCGGTCAAGGTGGCCAAGAGCGTCGAGAAGGTGAAGGAGCACCTGGCCGAGAGGGGGCCGGGGCTGGTCTTCGCGACCATCCAGAAGTACGCGGAGCGCGATGGCGTCGAGGATGCCGAGGGGGAGGGCTCGGCCGACGTCGACCCCGGCGCGTTCCCCGTGCTGAACGAGGATGAGTCGATCCTGGTGATGGTGGACGAGGCCCACCGCTCCCACACGAGCGCGCTCCACGGGAATCTGTTGAAGGCGCTGCCCAACTGCGCGCGCATCGGCTTCACCGGGACGCCCATCATCATGGGCGACAAGAAGAAGACCCACGACATCTTCGGCGAGTTCCTCGACCGGTACACCATCAAGGAGTCGGAGGGCGATGGCGCGACGGTTCCCATTCTGTACGAAGGGCGGACCGCGGAAGGCGCGGTGGCGGACGGCCGCGACCTGGACCAGCTCTTCGAGGACCTCTTCAGCGACCGCACGCCGGAGGAACTGGAGGCCATCAAGCGCAAGTACGCGGCCAAGGGGCAGGTCCTCGAGGCCCCCAGGCTCATCGAGGCCAAGGCGCGGGACATCCTGCGTCACTACGTCGAGAACATCCTGCCGAACGGGCTGAAGGCGCAGGTGGTCGCGCACAGCCGGCTGGCCGCCATCCGGTACACCGCGGCGCTCGGCGAGGCCCGGGACGCGCTCGTCGCGGAGGCCGAGGCGCTCGACCCCAAGGTGCGCGACCTCGACGACGCCGCGCTAGAGGCCAACCCTCGCAAGGTTCGGGCGGCCGTCAGGGCGCGGCGCAGCCTGGCCATGCTCAAGCAGCTCGAGTTCGCGGCGGTCATCTCGGGGTCGAACAACGACGACCCAGCCTGGAAGGAGTGGACGGACTCCACCAAGGCCGAGACGCGCATCGCCCGGTTCAAGAAGCCGCTCGGCGAGCCGACCGACAAGACCGACCCGCTCGCGTTCCTGGTCGTGAAGTCAATGCTCCTGACCGGCTTCGACGCCCCCGTCGAGGGCGTCATGTACCTCGACCGTGCCATCCGGGAGGCCGAGCTCCTCCAGGCCATCGCGCGCGTTAACCGCACCGGCCACGCCAAGAAGGCCGGCATCATCGTCGACTACCACGGCGTCGCTCGGCACCTGAAAGAGGCGCTCGCCGCGTACGCCGCCGAGGACATCGAGGGGGCGCTCCACAGCTTGAAGGACGAGCTCCCGAAGCTGCGCGACCAGCACCTCCGCGTCATGGGACTGTTCGTCAGCCGCGGCGTGGAGGACCTCGAGGATTCCGAGCCGGCCGTCCAGCTTCTCGCCGACGAGCGGCTGCGCGCCGAGTTCTCGGTGAAGCTCAAGCAGTTCCTCAGCACCCTCGACCTCGTCCTGCCGCGTCCGGAGGGGCTGGCGTACGTGAAGGACGCCAAGCGGCTGAGCTTCATCTACACGCGCGCGCGCAACCGCTACCGCGACGGGGCGCCAGCGCTGGGCGTGTCGGTCGGGGCGAAGGTCCGCAAGCTCATCGACGACCACATCGTGTCGCTCGGCGTTGACCCGAAGATTCCGCCGATCTCCATCACCGACGCGAAGTTCGCCGACCACGTGTCTAGGCAGGTGTCGCCGCGGGCCAAGGCTTCCGAGATGGAGCACGCCGCCCGGCATCACATCCGCCAGCACATCGACGAGGACCCGGTGCACTTCGGGAAGCTGTCCGAGCGCCTGGAGGAGATCCTCAAGACCTACGGCGAGAACTGGGAGCAGCTCGCGATGGCCTTGTCCGCGTTCGTCGGCGAGGTCGAGCAAGGGAGGAAGGCGGACGACACGGGGCTGGACCCGGAGACCGAGGCGCCCTTCTTCGCCCTCCTCAAGGAGGAGCGACAGAAGCACCAGGCCGTCTCAGCGTCCGACGCCAAGGCGCTGGTCGGGCTCACGGCCGAGCTGGTCGCCAACATCCGTACCGAGGTCTCCGTCGTTGGGTTCTTGAAGAACGCCCACGCCCAAACGGTCCTGCGCGGCGCCATCTTCACGTTCCTGGACGACCACGAGATCGTGCCGTTCGACGCCGCCGACGCCGTAGCGGACCAGCTCCTCGAGCTCGCCAAGGCGAACCACGCCAGGCTGGTGAAGGCATGACGACGTTGACGCTGGGCGACCTGCGGTTCGAGGTCCGGCGCAGCGAGAGGCGCCAAACCCTGGGGCTGACCGTTGAGCGGGACGGAAGCCTCGTCCTATCGGCCCCCGACGACGTTCCCATCGCTCGGCTCGAACGGTTCGCCCGGCAGAAGCGGTTCTGGGTCTACCAGAAGCTCGCCGCCAAGGAGGCACTGCCTCCGCCGGCCCCTGCGCGCCAGTTCGTGACGGGGGAGGGCTTCCACTACCTGGGCCGCTCGCACCGGCTCCAGCTCGTCGCCAAGCTCGACGTCCCCGTGAAGCTTGAGGAGGGGCGCTTCCGGATGCGGCGAGGAGAGGCGGCGCATGGTCGCGCCACCCTGGTCCGTTGGTACGCGCAGCACGCGCAGCCGTGGCTTGCGGAGCGGGTTGCACGCCATGCCGGGCGCGTCCGGGTCGAGCCCGGCGCCGTCACCGTTCAGGACCTCGGCTTCCGCTGGGGGTCATGCGGGAAGGGGGGGCAGCTGCACTTCCACTGGCAGGCCATCCTGCTCCCGCCGCGGATCATCGACTACATCGTGGTCCACGAGCTCGCCCACCTGCGCGAGCCGCACCACACGCCGGCGTTCTGGCGCATCGTGGAGCGGGCCATGCCGGACTGGGAGCAGCGGCGAAGGTGGCTGGCGGAGCGTGGGGGGGAGTTCGTGGTGTAGGGCGCCAAGCGCCGCGATTGTGGCGTAGGATTCGAACACTCCTTGCCGGGGGAATGCGCGCGAATGACCGACTCGATATCGACGACCGCGTATGAGACGCTCCTCGATGTTGTACGTGAGGAGTTCGGGCGAGTGGCGTACAGCCACAAGACACATCTGAAGATGGTCGATCGGCTGAACCAGCGGATCGTCTTGGAGAAGCGCCTCAACGCTGGTCTCTTAGCGCTTACGTCAGGGGACCTCGTCGGCGTGCTTATCACTGAGAGTCGCTGTGCCAAGGTGGCGGGACTCGTGCTTTCCGCGCTGGCCCTTCTCGTCACCGTCTACGGCCTGAGCAGGAGCCGCGAGCGACTTGTCGAGCTTCATCGGCGGACCGGCCTGGAACTGTGGGTGCTTCGGGAAGACTATATCCACCTCATTGGCGACCTGAAGGCGGGTGCGGTGTCCGTCGATGAGGCGCGAGCCATTCGCGATAAGCTGACGAAAGTCGCTGCGCAGATCTATGCCGGCGCGCCAGACACCGACGGTGACGCGTATGAGGCCGCGCGGAAGGCTCTGAAGACGGACGAGGAGTTGACCTTCTCAGCAAAGGAAATCGACGTGATGCTCCCCCGCGCTCTGCGAAGCAACGCTACTCGCGCGCCGCCCTCCGCTTCCTGAACAGTTTGGTGGTGCGGCTCTTCACTGGTGCGTGGACGCCGCCGCCGAACCACTGCCCCGTCGCGTGCCATATCTCGTAATCGACAAGCCAGGACATGAGCCATGGGACGACGCTGGTCGCGATCGAGCGACTGCCATCCCAATCACCGGGCGGGTAGAAGGCACAGGGGCGCTCCGTGCCTGGCCTGTTCGAGTCGTAGGTGTGGGGGATGGGCGTATCGGGTTCTTGGCGACGCCGCGCAAGACTCGGCTCCTCGACGAAGACCTCGGGATGGTTCCAGCAACCCTCGCGGTACTCAATTCGTACCCGGTACTCCCGACTGATGGGGCTCGGGACGAGCGTCCCGCGGGCGACGAGCACGCGGTTCGCGAGCGTGACCTCGAACCAAGGAAGCCGTTGGCGAAGGCCAGCGACCTGCTGGCCCAGGTTGAGGCGGCGCCTTGGGATGACCCTAGTCGCCGAAATTGGTGTTCCTCGGTGAGCGGTGCGTCCCGGTAGGCTGCACCAGGCTCAAGCCCGCGGATGGTGAGTAGGTCTGGGAACGTGCGTCGCGGCTCGCCTTGTGCCTCTCGGCGAGCTTCCGCACCGCTGAACCGACGGCGGCCACGCCAACAGAGTCCTCCCCAAACACCTTCTCCAGTTCGGTCTTGAGCCGGTCGATGCCGATCTGCGGGCGCTGCAATGCCGTCAGCTTAGCGCTCAAATCTGCGGCAAAACTGTCGAGGGCGTCCTGCCCTTCCTTCGTCATGCTGTCAGCGAAGTTCTCGGCGGGGTTGGTCGGGTTCGGGACGCGAATGATGGTCGCTCCTGCTGAGCGAATGCCTGTGCGGATACCGCTAAGGACCGTTCCCAAAATGGCGGTGACGCTCTCGCCACCCACGTAGTGATGCGCCGCAAGCGTCGTGAGAATGATGGAGCGAGGCGCCACGGCCTTGCCGTTGAACGTGACGTCGCGCGCGCGCTTCAGCAGCTGGACGGCAACAGCGAGGGGGGCCTTGTCCTCGGCCTCACTCTGAGCCGGGAGAGGCTCAAGCTTTGCCTCGATGAGCCAGTCCCTTCGAGCCTTCACAGCCTTCGACTTGAACCAAGAGACAAAGCCCTCGGGGTTGCTCGGCTGCCAGTCGGTCAGGTCCGGCTTGGGAACGAGCACGCCCGTGGCGACGTACTCCTTGAGCCACGGAGACGTTATCCCCGGCATGCCGCGGACTGCTGGGATGATGTCGAGGTGGAAGTCCCCCTGGTACTCCAAGCGAGCGCACGGCTTGCTCCGCTCCAGCGGCGCGAGGAGTGGAGCGAACTTCCCGTTCTCTTGGAGTCGCGCGCACATCGCGTCGAACAAGGTCTTCGCCGTCCACTGGCCGCCGGTCACCTCGAAGACGAGGTCGACGTCGTACTCAACTCGACCCCAGGGGCTCACGGTTGTCCCGAGCGCCATCGAGCCTTGGGGGAAGATGCGAGGCTGGAAGCGCGCGAAGGGGCTGGTCGAATCGGCGAGCCAACCACCAACGGCGCGATAGTGTTCTTCGGCCTTCTTGAACCTCGTCGCCGAGAGCTGAATGGCCTCGGCCACCTCGCCGAGAAGGAAGTCCACCTCGGGGTGCGCGCTCAGGAAGCGCGCGGGCTGCATGCGGGCCGCTAGCGTATCCATGACCTCACACCTAGCACACGGGTCCGACGCATCGCTGCGGCCGGATCCGTGCGGGAGAAGCGTCGCTGGGGGGCCAGGTAGCTACGCTACGGACGCGAGCGCCGGGAACGGGTCCTGGAAGAACGCTCGCCATCCCTCGCACGCAGCGATCTGATCCGCCTCAAATGCGAGCGTGTAGGCGCGTCGGCTCTGCTTCCGGATGAAGTCCTCAACCTGAAGCCCCTGAATGCCGAAGGCACCCGAGTGAACCTGCTCGGAGAAGCTTCCCGGAATCTCGATCGGAACACGAACAAAGTCGGGGGCCCTAGCGAGAAACGCAGCGAAGACGTGAGGCAACTCCCAAGCCAGGCCTCCCCCTGACCACTCCGAGATGATGTCAGGCACTAGCGCTGCCGCGAGGGCCTCAAGAAAGAAGCTTTTGAGATCGACGCCAGATGCCCGCGACCAGGCCTTCGCGAGCTTGATGACTCGGACGAGATCGCCATCAACGTCGGAACGCTGGTTCAACGAAGAGATGTACTGTGCGTCGTAGTCGTAGTCCGCCGTGATCCATCGCCCGTCCGACCCAGGGATCAGGTAGGAGGGCGGGCCGAATGGCCTCGCACTGAAGCGGCTCCCGTCGATCAGCGCCGGGACCAGCTCGACGCTGAAGGTCTCGTCCGCGTAGTTGAGGGTGACGGTGGGAGCATCCTTCTTCGGCTGCATAAGTCGGATGAGGCCGTGCTGGGAAAGTACCTGCCGAACCTTCTCGAGAACGTGTTGCGTGGTGATCCCCGGCGTTCCGGGCGAAGCGAGGCCGACAACGCTCCCCAGGCATACGAGGGCGTCGACGTCGACCTCATGTCCGTCCGCGAAGGGCCTGATCTTGGTCTGTCGCTGGAACGAGCCGATGCGTCGCACAGACGCTCCCGGAAGAACGCTCTCGATCCAGTCTTTGAGAAAGTTGTAGCTGGTGGCGGCCTGCGCTACGCGGGTCGCGTTCAGTTCGAGGCGGCTCAGGTACTCCGCGAACGCTTGTGTGGCGAGACTCGTCATGCGCGTGGCGGAAGCGGCCATTTCGAAGGTGGAGGCGGCCGTCGTCCATCGAGGAGCGCCACCACGGCTGCGACCGCAAAGAGCACCCCGCCGACCACGAGGGCGCCTACGGTCAACACCCAGCCGGTCTTGAATGCCTTGAAATCCATTCGCGACCACATACACGGTACGTCTGACGTCCTTTCGCTGTTGCCCCATCAGTAGGCCGTCACCGACCGCCAGCCGTTTCGCAGGGTTAGGCGGCTAAGACGTGGGCTTCGGGGGGGCCCGCGATTCGCCTGCGCGGCTCCTTAGCATGTGCTAATTTCGCACCATGCCCGGAAGGCTCACGAACTGGTCGGATCTTGGCGCCCGTCTCACCGAGGCCCGCAAGTCAGCACGGTTGAGTCAGGCCGAGCTGGCCGCGGCCGTCGACCTGGAGCGCACGGCCGTCACGAAGATTGAGGCGGGTGAACGCAAGCTCGACTCCCTCGAACTCGCTCGCGTTGCGCGCGTGCTCAGGCGTCCGATCGACTGGTTCGTGACCCCCGCGCTGCCCACGGTGGTGAGCAGGCGTAGGAGCCGTGAGGCGATCGACGAGTCGCAGGCCGACGTACTGCTCGAGAGCCTTGCCCGCGACGTGAAGCTCCTCGTGGAGCTGAAGCTGCTCAAGCCGCCGAAGATCGCCCGCCCTTGTTCGATCGAGGACGTCGAGTCGGCAGAGGCCGCTGCGCGGGAGCTGCGACGGACGCTCGGGACTGCGCCGGGGCCGCTCTGGGACCTGCTGAGCCTCATGGAAGCAGCCGGTCTTTACGCGTTCATCCTCGACCTCGGCGACGAGGCGCTCGACGGGTCCTACGTTCGGCTCGAGAACGCGGGCGTCGCGCTCGTCAATGGAGGGCGTCCGACGGGGCGGCGGCGCTTCACGCTGGTTCACGAACTGGGGCACCACGTCTTCGCGGACGACTACTCCCCCGAGTGGATCGTCGGGAACGATGGAGATGACCGCGAGCGGCTCATCAATGCGTTCGTTATCCACTTCCTGATGCCGAGGGAGGCCGTACAGGCGCGCTGGCAGCAGAGCGACGGGTCCCACGATCCTCGCTTCGCCGCGGTCGCCCTCGGTGCAGAATTCGGCGTGAGCTGGACGGCGGTTCTTGGGCACCTCTGCAATCTCGACCTGATCGACGCGAAGACGCGAGAGCGGCTAGAGCGCAACCGGCCGACGAAGGCCGATTACCTAGAGGGGGGGGTCGTCCTTCGGGAAGACCTCGGGCCGCCCGCGGTCGCGCCTCACTTCGCGCAGGCCGTGGTTCGCGGATTCAAGCGCCACAAGCTGAGCGCCGCACGTGCGCTCGAACTGCTGCAGGGAACCCTCGCGGCCACCGATCTTCCGCCCGAAGACAAGGTCCCGCGCGAGGCCATGCGCTCCCAGTTCGACCTCGATTAGCCCGTGGCGGTCTACGTCTTCGACAACGCGCCCTTGAGCTGCTTCGCGCGAGCGAAGCAGCTACCGATGCTCGACCGGCTGACCGCCCTGAGGCATCCCCTCATATGAGCCCGAAAATCTCGCGAGTGGCGGCGTGCTGACGGAGGAGTTCATCGAAGCGCTGCATGAGCGGCCTGGCGCGCTCCTTCCTCATGTTGAGGAGGCAGTCGAA
>JBAVTL010000453.1:0-4607 GCA_049696175.1 Anaeromyxobacteraceae bacterium | reverse complement strand
CGCAGCCCGCGCGGCCTGGAGCGCTCATTCGCGCGGGCACCACACGGCAAGCCGGATTCGGCCCGGAAGGTGTCAAGCGCTAGCGGCATTAGCGGACAGTGAAACCCAAGAGGGACGAGTGCGTCCTCGGCCAACGCCGGTGCGCTGACCAACGCCCCGCCGCCAGCGCCAGCGCCGCGTCGATCGCGATCGCAGGAGACGCCGCCGCCGCGCGAACGCGACCATCACCTCCGACGACTCAGAGGCGTCACGCCACCCGCGCGCGCTCCGCGTCGCTCCCCCTGATGAGCCGCTTCTGACTCGGGAACGTTCGGCCGCGGGGATACGCACCGCGCGACGGCACCCTACCGCGCCGTACCCAACCGCGCCGCGCGAACCTCCCGTTACCTCTCCCGAATTCCAACGAAGTGATGAATGCTCAGTCCCTCAGTGAGGGAGAGGGAATGACTCGGGGGCTACCGCCCGGGCTCGAGGTCGAGCTCCAGCACCACGAGATCGCCGGTGTCGACGCGGACGGCGGCGGCGCAGGTCGCGCGGCGATCGACCGGCGCCTCGTCGGACACGGCCGGGAGCCCTAGCTGGAACGGCACCTTGGTGCCGAAGTGGCGGGTGATGAAGGCTCCCCCGAGGACGTTCAGGATCTCGCCGAGCGCGTTGCGCCCCTGCTCGTCCGCCTCGGGGTCGTTCGGATCGATCCCGAGCATGTTGGCCGCCAGGTTGCGCGCCAGGTTCCGGCTCGCGGTGAGCCTCAGCTGCCCCCCGCGCACCGCCTCGAAGTCGATCGTCGCGCTGAAGACGTCCACGTCGTAGGCCGCCGGGACTGCCTCCGGCTCGATCATGAAGAAGGCGGCCTCCTCCAGGACGCTGCTCAAGACCTCGGTGAGCAGCTGCGGGGTCGGCTCAGACATGACCCGCCCCTTGCGGCCCGAGGATCTCCAGCACCAGATCGCGCAGCGACTCGGGCCGGAACGGCTTCGTCAGGAACGCCCGGGCGCCGCTGTCGAGGATCTCCTCGACGCGATCCTCGCTCATCGGCGTCGCCACGATGACGACCGGGATCCTGGAGAGCGCGGGGTCGGACGCCATGCGCTTCACGAACTCCATGCCGTTCATGACCGGCATGTTCACGTCGGCCAGGACGAGGTCGACCGGCGTCACCGACAAGCGCTCGAGCGCCTCGGCGCCGTTCGCCGCCTCGTGGACCTCGGAGATCTCCAGGCCGCAGAGCCCGATCGCCCGGCGCACCATCTTCCGGGTCACCGGGGAGTCGTCCACGACCAGCAGCTGCAATCCCACGCACGCCTCCTTGAGGTTTCCTACAGGGAGATGACTTCCGCCCCCGACTGGATAGTCACCTGTCCGGTGTCCACGAACAACCTCGCCGTCCTCGAACGATTCCCACCGATATCCTCGGAGGCGATCAGCACCTGATTCTTCCAGAAGATCTTCCGCATCATCGTGTAATTGCGTCGCCCGATGTCGAACGTGTCGATGGCGCCGTGGAAGCTCCCGCCCCCCGCGACCTTGACCACGAGATCGCGCTTCTTGGCGCCCAACATGTACATCCGCTCGAACAGCAGCGGGATCCCCGTGTCGGCGAACGACCCCGGGCTCTCCCGGGCGCGGTCAGGGGAGAGCGACGCAGTCGGCAGCTGGAAGTGGAGCATCCCGCCGACCCGGCAGACCGGATCCCAGGTCATCACCGCGACGCAGGAGCCGAGGCCGTGCGTCACGAGCACGACGCCCCTGTCCTCGGAGACCTCGATCCCGCCGATGGCGACCGTCAGCAGGTTCACTGCGCCTCCACGCCCCGGCGGTAGACGGAGGGGCGCTCGACGTGCAGCCTCGTCTCGATGCCGTTCAGGGTCTCCGAGTGGCCGATGAAGAACCGGCCGCCCGGCTTCACCAACCGCTCGACCTCCGCCACGAGCCCAGCGCGCATGGGGCGATCGAAGTAGATCATCACGTTCCGGCAGAAGACCGCGTCGAGCGGCCCCATCATCGGGTACGGACGCTGGGAGAGGTTGAGCCGGCGGAAGAGGATCCGCTCCTTGAGCCGTGGCGACACGGTCCAGGTGGAGCTCCCGTCCCCTCCCCGGACCCGCGTGAGGAAGCGCTCGCGAAAGCGCGCGGGGACGTCGGCGATCTCCTCGTCGCCGTAGACCCCGGCCTCGGCCCTGCCGAGCGCGCGGGTGGAGAGATCGGTCGCCAGGATCCGCCAGTCCTTCGCGGCCAGGAGGTCGTAGATCGTCATGGCGACCGTGTAGGGCTCCTCGCCCGACGAGCACCCCGCGCACCAGAACCTGAAGCGGCGCTGGCCGGCCGCGAGCGCCGTGGCGACGTCCTCGCACAGCAGCTCGAAGTGGTCCGGCTCGCGGAAGAACTTCGTGAAGTTCGTCGAGATCGCGTCCAGGAAGAGGACGATCTCGCCCCGGCCCTCCACCCCGCGCAGCCTCACGAGGTACTCCTCCTCGCTCTGGAGCCCGAGCTCCCGCAGCCGCTTCGCGAGCCGGGCCTGGACGAGCGCCGCCTTCCCCTCGCGCAGGTGGATCCCCGCCTGCGCGTAGGCGATCTCCTGGAAGGCGCGGAACGCGGCGGGCGTCACGTGGTCACGCTCCTGCCGCCTCCAGGGCGCGGGGGGACCGATCCCGCGGGCGGGACGCCAGCGCGGCCAGCCGATCGACGTTGAGGATGAGCCCGACCCGCCCGTCGGACAGGATCGCGGCGCCCGAGAGGAACTCGGTGTCGCCGATCCCGGCGCCGAGCGGCTTGATCACCACCTGCTGCTGCGAGATGACGTCGTCCACCACCAGCCCCACCTTGCGCCCCAGCCCCTCGACCACCACCACGTGGGCCTCAGTGGGATCGCGCTCCGGTCCGTCCAGCTCCAGGAGCCGGTGGAGCTTCAGGAGCGGCAGGATCTCCCCGCGGACGTTGATGATCTCCCCCTTGCCTGCCATCACCGCCATCATCTCGCGGGTGGGACGCAGCGACTCGACGATCGCGAGGCTCGGGACGATGTACCGCTCGCGGCCGCAGGCGATCAGCATCCCGTCGATGATCGCGAGCGTCAGCGGCAGCACCATCCGGAGGGTCGTCCCCTCCCCGGGATTCGACGTGATGGCCACGCGCCCCCGCATGCCCTCGACGTTGCGCTTCACCACGTCCATCCCGACGCCGCGCCCGGAGATCTCGGTGACCTCCCTCGCCGTCGAGAAGCCCGGCAGGAAGAGCAGGTTGAAGATCTCGGTGTCGTTGAGCTCCACCTCCGGCTCGACCAGCCCCTTCTCACGCGCGCGCGCGAGGATGGCGTCGCGCTGCAGCCCGCGCCCGTCGTCGGAGAGCTCCACCACGATGCTGCCACCCTCGTGGTAGGCCGCGAGCCGCAGCGTGGCCCTCCCCGCCTTGCCCGCCGCCTTCCGCTCGGCCACGCCCTCCACGCCGTGATCGATGGCGTTGCGCACCAGGTGGACGAGCGGCTCCTCGATCCGCTCGACCATGCTCCGGTCCATCTCGGTCTCCTCGCCAGCCATCTCGACGACGACGTCCTTCCCGGTCTTCCGGGAGAGATCGCGGGCGAGCCGCGCCATCTTCTGGAAGGCGCTGCGGACGGGCACCATCCGCATCCGCATGGCGACGTTCTGGAGATCGCGGCTGATCTTGCTGAGCTGGTTGAGGTAGTTGCGCAGCTTCAGTGACCCGAGGGAGGCCACCTCCGGCGAGTAGATGATCATCGACTCGACGATGATGAGCTCACCGATCATCTCGACCATCGAGTCGACGCGCTCCAGATCGACCTTCACCGTCTCCCGGATCTGGGCGAACACGTCCTTCTGCCCGGCGCGAGACGGCTCCACCGGCGAGCTCGGCGGGGCCACCGGGGGCGCGGCTGGAGGAGGTGTGGTCGCGGGTGGCGGCGCGCCCGCCGCCACCACGGCGGGCTGCTTCGGTTTCCGGAGCACGTACTCCTTCTTGCGCGCTGGCGCAGGCGGCGGCTCGGCCGGCCTCCGGACGACGAACTCCTTCGCGGGTGGCTGCGCGCCCGGCGCGCCGGAATGGAGTGATCCGTCCGCGCCGAGCCCGGCGGCCAGGTTGATCCGCTCCACGAGCGCGGCGACCTGCGGATCGATCGGCACGGCGAGGCCGGCGTCGACCGCCCTGTGCAGCTCCTCGAGCTGGCTGCGCAGGAGCGCCGTCGCCTCGAAGACGACGTCGAAGGCCTCGCCGTCGAGGTCGATCTGCTTCTCACGCGCGAGGTTGAGCAGCCCCTCGGTGGCGTGCGAGAGCGCGACGATCTCGGGGAGCTCCAGGAAGCCCGCCACCCCCTTGATCGTGTGGAAGACCCGGAAGAGCGCGTGGACCTTCGCGGGATCCGGCACCCCCTTCTCGATCGCGAGCAGCAGCTCGTCCGCGCGGGTGAGGGCCTCGGTGGACTCCTCGATGAAGTCGCCGGCGAGGTCGATCGTCTCCGCGTCCCGCTCCACCCGGCCGGTCGCCGGAGGCGCGGGCGTCGGGTCGCCGTCCAGGAGCTTCCCGAGCTCCGCGAGCGCGCCAGCCGCACCTTCGGCGCTCCCGAGGCGGGCGAGCAGGCCGTCGGCCGCCACCAC
>JBAVTL010000452.1:0-7819 GCA_049696175.1 Anaeromyxobacteraceae bacterium | reverse complement strand
GCGCCGGGCGACGCGGAGCTTCGCGCGGCCATCGACCAGTGCGGCGGGAACCGCGCCGCCGCCGCGCGGCTGCTCGGGATCTCGCGGGTCACCCTCTGGAAGCGGCTGAAGGCCGCGCCGGAGTAGGGCCCGCTCCCCTACGATCGATAGTCCGCGTTCTCCGTCACGTACTCGTGCGTTAGGTCGGCGCCGAACACCGTCGCCTGCCCGCTCCCCACGCCCAGCTCCACCTCGAGCTCGGTGCAGCGCTCGTGAGGCGGGTAGTCGATGGGCGGGCGGAAGGTGATGCCGTCCGGCGCCGGCCGCTGCGGGTAGAGCTCGGACTCGACGAGGTGGCGCGTGAGCCGCGCCTCGCGCTCCCGGTCGAGCTGGAAGACGCCACCCTCGACGATCACCTCTCCCCCCATGGTGAGCCGCGCCTTCGACGGGTCGAGCGCGATCCCGCGGGCGCCCGCCTCCTTGCCGAGCGCCGCCACCAGCCGGCCGACGTTCGGGTCGTTGCCCGCGACCGCGGTCTTGAAGAGCGGCGAGTTGACGATCGCCTTGCCGAGCTGCCGGGCGCTGACCGCGTCCGGGGCGCCGCGCACGCGGACGCGCAGCACGTGCCGGACCCCCTCGCCGTTCCGGACGACGTCCTGGGCGAGCGCGCCGCAGACGTCGCGCAGCCCGGCGCGGAACGCGGCCGCGTCCACCGGCCCCGCCTCGCCGGACGCGAGCAGCGCGACGGTGTCGGAGGTGCTGGTGTCGGAGTCGACGCTGATGCAGTTGAAGCTGCCGTCCACCGCCTCGGCGAGGGCCTCGCGCAGCTCCGCGCGCGCCACGGCGGCGTCGGTGAGGAGGTAGACGAGCATGGTCGCCATGTTCGGCTCCACCATCCCCGCCCCCTTCGCGATCCCGACGATCGACGCGCCGCCCGGGAGCTCGACGCGGCGGACCTTCGGGTAGAGGTCGGTCGTCATGATCGCCTCGGCCGCGGGGAGGAGGCTCTCGCGCTGGAGCGCCGCGACGGCCCTCGGCAGGGCGCCCGCCATCGCGTCCACGGGGAGCCGCCACCCGATGACGCCGGTGGACGACGGCAGGACCTCCCCGGCCGAGAGGGAGAGCAGCCTCGCCGCCTCCCCGCAGAGCCGCTCGGAGGCCTCGACGCCGCCCGGCGCGCAGACGTTGGAGATCTTGTTGTTCACCAGGACCGCGCCGAGCCGCGCCCCCCCGAGCCGCGCCCGGCCGACGATCACCGGCGCGCCGGGGAAGGCGTTCCTCGTGAAGACGGCGCCGAAGGCCTCCGTCGGTCGATCGAGCGCGAGGAGCGTCAGCCGCATCTTCGCGGGCTTCGCGACCTCGAAGGGGGTGAACTCGAGCTCGGCGGTCCCGGCGCGGAAGCCCTTCGGGAGCCGCGCCTGCGTGGCGAGCCATGCGCGGTGCTCCGCGCGGGAGGCGAACGCGTGCGTGTGATCGGTCATGTTCATCCCAGGTGCTTCTGGCGGAGGGCGATCTTGTTCACCTTGCCGACGCTCGTCTTGTCGATGGCGTCCACGAACTTCACGGCCGTGACGACCACCTGCTTGTTGAGCGCGCCGCGGTGGGCGCAGTCGTGGAGGTGGCGGTGGAGCTCCTTCTCGGTGAGCTTCCCGGCGGCCTCGGGCTTCGGGACGACGAGGGCCAGCGGCCGCTCACCCCACTTCGCGTCGGGCATGGCGATGACGGCCACCTCGCTGACGCCGGCGTGGGCGAGCAGCGCGTCCTCCAGCTCGAGCGAGGAGATCCACTCGCCGCCCACCTTCACCACGTCCTTGATCCGGTCGGTGATCTTCAGGTAGCCGCGCGCGTCGCGCCAGGCGACGTCGCCAGTGTGGAGCCAGCCGCCCGCCCAGAGCTTGTCCGACGCCTTCTCGTCCTTCGCGTACCCCTGCGTGAGCCACGGGGCGCGGGCCAGGATCTCGCCGGTGGTCCGCCCGTCGCGCGGCTGGTCGGTCCCCTGCTCGTCGGCGACGCGGACCTCGACGAGCGGGAGCGTGCGCCCCGTCCGCGAGCGGAGGTCGGCCTGCGTGTCGGCCGGCGCGGCGAGATCCTCCTCGTCGAGGAAGGCGATCGAGAGGATCGGGCAGGTCTCCGAGAGGCCGTAGCCCGCGGCGACGTCGATGCCGCGGGCGAGCGCCGCCTGCGCGAGCGCCCTCGGGAAGGACGCGCCGCCGATGAGGACCTTCCAGCGCGAGAGGTCCACGCGCTCCGACCCCGGCGACTTGAGGAGCATGTGGAGGATCGTCGGGACGCAGTGGGAGAAGGTGACCCTCTCCTTGTCGATGAGGGCGAGGAGCGCGTCGGGGGCGTACTTCCCCGGGTAGACCTGCTTCACGCCGAGCGTCGTCGCGATGTAGGGGAGCCCCCACGCGTGGACGTGGAACATCGGCGTGATGGGCATGTAGACGTCGCCCTGCCGGAAGGTGCAGTGGCGCGCCGTCGCGAGCGCTGCCGTGACGCCGAGGGTGTGCAGCACCAGTTGACGGTGGGAGAAGTAGACCCCCTTCGGGTGGCCGGTCGTCCCGGTCGTGTAGAAGGTCGTGGCGCGCGTGCCCTCGTCGAGATCCGGGAACGCGAAGCGGGCCGGCGCGGCGGCGAGGAGCGCCTCGTACTCGCCCGCGAGCGGGATCGAGGTCGCGTGGGGGGCCGCGTCGTCGGCGAGGAGCACCGTCGCCGTCGGCGGCTCGATCCGGCCTCGGATCGCCTCCAGGATCGGCAGGAAGTCGGAGTGGACGAGGATCACGTCGTCGGCGGCGTGGTCGATCGTGTAGGCGACCTGCTCCGGGGAGAGCCGGACGTTGATGGTGTGGAGCACCGCCCCCATCATCGGCACGGCGAAGAAGGCCTCCAGGTACCGGTGGCTGTCGTAGTCCATCATCGCCACGGTGTCGCCCGGCTTCACCCCGAGCGCCGCGAGGGCGCCCGCGAGCCGGTGGACCCGCTCGCGGAACTGCCGGTACGTGATCCGCACCTGGCCCCGGTAGACGATCTCCTGGTCCGGGGCGTCGAGGACCGGGGCCTCGAAGAGCCGGCGGATGGTCAGGTCGTACGGGTGTGGGTCGGCGGGATGGGGGGCGATGTGGGACATGGGCGACTCCTCGACGGTGGCGAGCGGCCCAATCAAGCACAACGGAGCGCCGGCCGGCGCGTGATTTCGCGCCCCGCCCCTCCGCCCGCTATGATGCGCGCGTGTCCACGGTGAACCCGCTGGCGAGAGAGATCTCCGCCAAGATCGTCTATTACGGCCCCGGCCTGTCGGGGAAGACGACCAACCTACAGCGGGTCTACGACTTCGTCCGCCCGGAGAGCCGCGGGCAGCTCATCTCCCTCAACACCGAGGGGGACCGGACGCTCTTCTTCGACTACCTCCCGCTCAAGGTGGAGCAGGTCCGCGGCCTGGCGCTGCGGCTGCAGCTCTACACGGTCCCCGGGCAGGTCTTCTACGACTCCACGCGAAAGCTGGTCCTGAACGGCGCCGACGGCGTCGTGTTCGTCGCCGACTCCCAGCCGGCGGCCCACGACCGCAACCTGGAGTCGATGGACAACCTCCGCGAGAACCTGAACGAGCTCGGGATCGACCTCGACGCCTTCCCGCTCGTCATCGAGTACAACAAGCGCGATCTCCCGAACATCATGCCGGTCGAGCTCCTCCGGCGCGATCTCAACCCGCGCGGCGTCCCCGACTTCGAGACGGTGGCCGAGCGCGGCGTCAACATCATGCCGGCGCTCAAGGAGATCACGCGGGTCGTCATGGCCGACCTGCGCGCGCGCCAGCCGGCGCCGCGCAAGGTGATGGCTCCCCTCGAGGCGATGGGGAGCCACGGCTCGGACCTCGCGGACCAGGTGAGCGCGGCCGCCGAGGCCGCCCCGCGCACCGTCCCCGAGTCGCTCGCCCCACCTGAGCCGTTTCCACGAGCTCACCGCCCGCCTCCCGCGCCGACCCCGACGCCCGCGCCAATCTCTGCGCCCGCGCCAACCCCCGCACGCCCCATCCCGATCACCGCCGCCCCCACGCCGCCCCACCCGATGCACGCGCTGCGAATCCCTCCGCTTGGGGCGCACGCCGCCCCGGCCCCTCCGGCCTACGCGCCGACCGTGCACGCGGCGCCCCTGGAGCTCAGCTTCACGCGGCTCTTCCCTGGGCGCGGCGAGGCGATCGGCGACGTGGAGCGGGCGATCCGGGGGCGGACGTTCGGAGAGGCGGTCCGGCGCGCCGCGGAGGGGCTCGCTGAGCTGATCGAGAGCCTCTTCCCTCCAGAGGATCAGCCTGGCGACCGGGCGGCGCTCCTCGGCGTGGACGGCCGCGACTACCTGCGCCTCTCGCTCCTCGCCGCGAAACCGGAGACGGCGGTCAGCGAGCAGGACGCCCTCTTCGCGCTGCACCTCCTGGTGGACGCGCTGATCAAGGCCGAGCGCCGCTGAGAGACTCAGATTCATTCCCTCTCCCCCACCGGGGGAGAGGGTCAGGGTGAGGGGGCGTCTACCCCTCGGCCAGGTCCACGAGCCCGAGCCGCTTCAGCTTCCGGATCACCTTGAGCGTCTCCGCTTCGCGCAGCGGCGAGGCCAGCGCGATCGACGCCACGTCCCAGCTCCCGTTGATGCGCCCCGCGACCTCGCGATCGGTCGAGGAGAGGCGCTTTGCCGCCGGGGAGTCGAGGCTCTCGGTCCCGCCGAGCAGCCTGGGGACCGCCACCGGCGAGAGCTCCTCGTAGAGCGCCGCCACCTGGTCGCGCTCCGCCTCGCGCAGGAGGTTCCGCACGCGCCGATCTGACGGATCCGCCTGGAGGAGGCTGCGGAAGACGATGGACGCCTCCTCGAACTGCCGCTCCGCGATGAGCACCTGGGCCTTGGTGATGAGGGTCGAGATCGGGTCGGCCCTCACGGCCACCCCCTCCACATGGGCGAAGCCCAGCTCGCGAAGCGCCTCGATCCGGCGGAGCACGGCCGGCCGCGAGAGGTTCAGCGCGAGCCGGGTCTCGCCGATCGACGTCCGGCGCCGCGACGCCTCGGCCACGGCGCGGAGACCGGGCGTGCGGGGCCAGCCGCTCCCGTCGGCGGTGAGGAGCGCCGACTCGGACGGGTAGCGCCGGTCGAGATCGCGCCACTCGTCGAGGCGGCGCAGCCCCTCGAGGACCATCTGGCCGACGCCCAGCTCGAGCGCGACGCCGTCGTCGAACCCGTTGTCCGAGTCCACGAGCGTGAAGCGCCCATGCCCTGGCGCGAGGAAGAGATCGACGATCTTGTCGCCGCAGGCCTCGGCCCAGAGCGACTCCTCGGGGAGCTGCGACTTCCAGCCGGCGAGGCTGTCGATGCCGGCCGGCGAGGGCCTCGGCCGCGCGGCCGCGACGATCCTGCGGTCGGCCACCTGCAGCCAGAATGGGCTCCCCTCGCCCGTGTCGATCTCCAGGACGCCGGAGCGGCGCCCCTGATCCATCCACTGGAACAGGTCCGGGAGCGGGAAGGTCGAGAGGTCGCCGGTCAGCATCAACCGATTCTACACGCCCCGCGCGGGAGGTCGGAGCCCCCAGCCCCGCTTCAACGGGTCACACCCCACCCGGTTATTTCCGTGAAGTCTACCGTTGGTGAATCATCAATCCGCAAGTAGTCTCTGAGATGGGCGGTCGCGGAGGAGGTTCCGCGCCGTCAATAGGAGGGGGCCTCATGGCGCTGCTGATCCGATTCGCAGAGAACATCCACAGACTCCGGCTCAAGAACAAGCTCTCGCAGAAGGCGCTCGCCAAGCGCGTCGGGATCTCGGTCTCGTACGTGTCGATGCTCGAGCGCGGCCACCGCTCCCCTCCGCTGGAGACGGTGGAGAGGCTGGCCAAGGCGCTCGGCGTCCCGCCGCCGAAGCTGCTGACGTAGGTGCTCCGGCCAGGGGCGGGTGGAGGCTCGCCCGTGGCTACCTGCAAAGCGCCGCGCGCTGCGCGAGCCGCGCGTCGCGGCGGGAGTTCGCGTCGCGCTCACGCCGCCGCTCCTCCTCGGACTCTACGAGGAGCCTGGGGACCTCGGCAGGGCGCTTGTCGGCGCCGAGGGCGACGAAGGAGAGGTAGGCGTCGCAGCACTTGTGCCGCTCACCGGTGAGCGGGTTCTCGGCGACGACCTCCACCCCCACCTCCATCGACGACCGGAAGACGGCGTTCACCTGCGCCCGGAGGAGGGCCACGTGGCCGATCCGGATCGGCGCCAGGAAGGTGAGCTGGTCGATCGAGACCGTGACCACGGCGACCCCGGCGTGGCGCATCGCGCAGACGGCGGCGGCGAGGTCGGTCCACTGGACGATCCGGCCGCCGAAGGCGGTGCCGAACATGTTCGCGTCGCTCGGCATGACGACCTCCGTCATCTCGACGACCGACGCCGACGGGGGCTTTGCGACGAGGGGCATGGACGACCAGTAGCATGCCGGGTCATGGCTGCAACTCCGGGGGTTGGCGTATCATGCCCCCTCCCTATGGAAGTCACGCTCATCGATTTCGCCCGCGACCCGCTGCAGAAGCTCTACGGCGCGTACCGCACCTGCTACTCCCCCAAGACCCCGCGGGAGGTGTGGGAGGAGATCGGCGACGGGCGCATCCCGCCCGAGACGATCCGCGAGTTCGTCGCCGAGCGGCTGAAGACCGGCCACGCCTCGCCGCTGGAGCAGGTGGTCTTCTGGTTCGGCGTCTCCGGCGTCTCGCGCGCCCTCTCGCACCAGCTCGTCCGCCACCGGATCGGGATCAGCTTCGAGCAGCAGTCGCAGCGCTACGTGCGTTACCGGGAGGACCGGCTCGAGTACGTGACGCCGAAGAGCTGGACGAAGGACCCGGTCATGGCCGCCGAGTACGATCGGCTCATGGCGGAGATCACGCGCGTCTACCAGGCCGCGCTCGACCAGGGGATCCCCGCGGAGGACGCGCGGTTCGTCCTGCCCAACGCCACGCCGACCCACCTCCAGATCATGGTGAACTTCGCCGAGCTGCTCCACATCGCCGATCTGAGGCTCTGCCTGCGCGCCCAGTGGGAGATCCGCCAGCTGGTCGTGATGATGCGTCGCGAGCTCATGCGGGCCGTCCCCGAGCTGGGCACCTACCTCCAGCCGAAGTGCGGCGAGAAGCGGACCGGCTACTGCGACGAGCCCCGCAAGGACTGGGAGCAGTGCCCGCTCGGCAAGGTCCGGCCGCACAAGGAGCAGCTATTGGAGCTCCTGTCCCGCCAGCAGGGGGGCGGCGCGTCGCCCCTCACCGAGGAGCAGCTCCGGCGGGTGGAGGATGCGGGCGGCGACGGTGGTCCCTCGTAGACGGCTCCGCCCGACATGACCCGGCCAGCCCGCTCCCTCGATCGCGCCGTCACCGGACTCGCCGTGGCCGTGGCCGTGGCCGTGGCCGTCGCGGCGTCCTCGCCGTCCCGCGCCGAGGCCCAGCTCGCGAACGCCGACACGCTCGCTGACGGCATGCCGGCCAGCCTCGCGCTGCCCGTGGGTGGCGTCGCCTCCGCCGAGGAGCCCTCGGCGCTCGGCCTGAACCCGGCCGGCATAGGCTTCGTCCGCGACGCGTGCCTCCAGTGGTTCCACCAGGAGAAGACCGTCGGGAGCTCGGTGGCCGACGGGCTCTACCTCGCCGGGGCGGTCGGCCCGGTCGGCGGGGGGCTCGGGGTGGAGTGGGTGCGCCCGCAGGACGTCTACGGCGCGCGCTACCGGAAGACCACGCTGGCGCTCGCCTACACGGATCAGAAGGAGTGGTCGTTCGCGGTCGGGTGGAGCTGGTTCGCGTCGCCCGACGCGGCGCGCGACCGGCTGCGCACCGTGGACCTCGGCGCCACGCTC
>JBAVTL010000451.1:0-6009 GCA_049696175.1 Anaeromyxobacteraceae bacterium | reverse complement strand
GCGCGCGCGGCGTCGCGGCGCTGGAGCACGCGTGGCGCGTCTTCGTCGGCCAGCCGCTCTCGATCTCGATCCCGCCCGGTCCAGAGGCGGCGGCGCTGCGCGCGTTCATGGGGGGGGATCCGCAGGGGGCGATGCGCCACCTGGCCGCGCCGGTGCGCGCCGCGCTGGAGGTCGCCGCGAAGGTCGAGGGAGACGCGGCGGGGGACATCTACAACAGCGGCGTCGCCCTCTCGGAGGAGTCGCTGCAGGCGTGGCTCTCGGACGTCGCCGGCGCCCGCGTCGTGCGCCGCGTGGACCTGATGCCCGACTCACTCCCCGAGGAGCTCCGGTCCCGGTGGTTCTACGGGACGGACCCGCTGAACCTCGTCGCCTGCTTCAGCGCCAGCGGCAGGCTGGTCGAGCTCTACAGGCGTGTCGGGCGGGCCGCCTTCAAGGGGCTCGGCGACGTCGTCGTGTGGGAGCTCTGCGACGAGGCCGGCGGCGCTGCGGCCCTGGCGCAGCACTACGGCCCGAGGTGGCTCAAGGAGGCGAGGGGGTAGCGCGCTCCTTCACGGCTCGCTCAGCCAGCAAGCCGGAACGCCTGACTCATGCGCTCCTGCTCTCGCGCTGGAACGCCAAGCCGGTCGGCGAGCTTGCGCCACCCGTTCACGACCGCCTGGCTCCGGGCGATGATCTCGCTCGCGGCGCTCGTGGCGACGCGGAAGTAGGGCGCGACCGCGCGGGCCAGCTCCAGCTCCATGGCGTTGTCGTCTTCGCTGATGTTCAGCCTCAGGCCGTGGGACTCGGGCACGGGGTTCATGTCGTACGCCTCGGACAGGCGCCAGCCCTTGCCGGGCACGAGGATGAACCCGTGGTTGCGCAGGTGGTCGTCGGCGTTGGACACGAGCAGGTTGAACACGATGCGCGACCAGAGCTCGCGCAGATCCGCGTCGGGCTGCGCACCATGATCGATCAGCACCCGCGCGAGCTCCAGGTAGCTCGCCCCCGTCGACGCGTCGTCGCCATCCTGATGGCCGGTGAGCGTCATCGCCGACGCGAAGTGGAGCCGACGCCCTGCAGGCGTGCGGTCGAAGCGCCTCACGAGAAAGGTGTGACGCCGACTCGCGAAGTGGCGCGCGATGCTCTCCGCCACTCGCAGTCCGCAGCCGCGGGCCAGCGTGTGCACCACGAGCTCCCACGCGCCGACGTCGTGCTCGTCCCGCGGGCTGGGGAACTTGGCGATCCACAGGTGCTCGTTCGGGTCGACCACGCTGGCCTTCGGGCGCGCACCGCCGAGCGAGCCACCGGGCGCGATCAGCATGCGCAGCCAGTCGTCGCCTGCGGCAGCCGTGTTGTCCTCGTCGCGCTCCAGCGCGAGGCTCGCCGCCTCCAGCTCCCGCAGCTGCGCGAACGGCGGCGCCGCCATGCCATGGCGGTCGTCGAGGAAGGCGCCGGCGTCATCGAGCCGGAAGCGCAGCGCGCCGACACGGAAGGCGTCGTGGACGCCCAGCAGGTAGTCGGACTCGTGAAGGCGGATCGCCTTGCCCAGGTGCCCGGCGCGCTGCGCGCGCTCCAGCCGGCGGCGCATCAGCATCCGCCCCCAGCGGTCCGGGCTGGCGTCGGCGAAGACGCCGAAGGTCTCGGTGCCCTGCGAGGGATGCTGGAGCCCCTCGAAGAGACCAAGCCGCGGGTCCAGGCTCAGGCTCGCCACCGCCGGGTGGGCGAGCGCTGCCGCGTCGAATTCGAACTCGAAGAGCTCGCGGCCGGCGGCGGGTCGAGCGTGCAGCAGCCCCAGACGAAGCGGCGCGGGCAGCCCGTCCCAGTCGGCGTAGACGGCGATGGTGACGGCGGCCATGCGCTCAGCGCCTCTTCTTCGCCGCGGGCGCAGCGGGGGCGATCAGCCGGGCCAGCGCCTCTGAGCTCGCGAAGCCGCCCTCCTCGATCCACTCCTTCGCGTCTTCGGTGCGCTTGCGTGGCTGCAGCTCGACGTCGTGGGGCGTCATCGGGCGCGCGCGCGGCGCCGGACTCCGGGCCGAAGGAAGGCGGGTGCGCGCGTCGGCCTTGCCTTGTCCAGGCAAGCGGGCGTCCTGCAGCGCACGGCCGACGGGGTCTGCCTTGGCGAGCAGCTCGAGATCCCTCTCGACGCCGAGCACCTGCATCACGGACAGGTATGCCCCGATCGTCACGCCCGAGCCGCCACGCTCCAGGCTGCGCAAGGTCATCGGCGCCATGCCGGCGCGCTCGGCAGCCTGCTTGGCGGACAGGCGCCGACGCAGCCGGGCCAGCCGCAGCCGGTCGCCGAGCTGGCGAAGCAGGGCGTCGGTGGACGGGAGCAGTGGAGCGGTCTTCTTGGCCATGATGCCAGAAACTTAGCGGGCTAGCGTGCCGAACGCCATAATAATGCCCCATCGCCAGCGTCTCCTCCACGGGCGTCGCCCTGCGGTTCGTTCGGGGCCCCTCCCGGGAGGGCACAAACGAAAAAACCCCTCCCCAGCGCCGGCTGGGGAGGGGCAGGGCGAGACGGGGGTGACCCGCGCCGCTACTTCTTGGCCAGCGCCCGGTCGATGGCCGGCTTGATCATCTCGAACGGGACGGCGCCCTCGACCTTCTCGCCGTTCACGAACATCGTGGGCGTTCCGTTGGCGCCGATGCGGCCGGCCAGCTGCTGATCCTCGGTGATGCGGGCGCGGTTCCTCCCCGACGCGATCGACGCCTTGAAGGCGTTCACGTTGAGGCCGATCTGGCGCGCCAGCCGCTCGTAGGTCTCGGGCGAGAGCGACTGCTGGTTCTGGAACAGCGCGTCGTGCATCTCCCAGAACTTGCCCTGCTCGCGCGCCGCCTCGGCCGCCTCGGCCGCGGGCCCGGCGTTCGGGTGGAACGGCAGCGGCTGGTGCTTCCACGCGACGCGGACCTTGTTGCCGTACGTCGCGAGGACCTGCTGCAGCGTCGGCTCGACCCTGGAGCAGTACGGGCACTGGAAGTCGGAGAAGAGGACGATGGTGACCGGGGCCGCCTTGTTGCCGCGGACCGGATCGTCGGAGCGCAGGTCGATCTTCTGGAGCCCGGCGGGCGCCGGCGCTGCCTGGGGTGCCGCCTGGGGCTGCGCGGCCGCGAGCTTCACGTTCTCCTCGCAGGCCTTCGCGTAGAGCGCGGGGCCAGCCTTCACGCCAGCGGCGAGGAGCCGGTCGACCTTGGCGATCTCCTCCTGGAGGATCGGGCGGAGCCGCTCGGGCGGCAGCGCGCCGACCACCTGGCGGCAGTTGAGGTACATGGTCGGCGTCCCGCCGGCCCCCACCTCGACCGCCTGCTTGTCGTCGGCGTCGATGCGCGCGGCGAGCTTCGGATCGGCGAGCGCGGCCTTGAACCTGGCGGCGTTGAGCCCCAGCTCGCGCGCCAGCCGGTCGTAGGTCTCCGGCGAGAGGGACTGCTGGTTCTCGAAGAGCTTGTCATGCATCGGCCAGAACTTCCCCTGCGCGCGGGCGGCCTCGGCGGCCGCGGCAGCGCCCCGGGCGTTCGCGTGCATCGGCAGCGGCCGGTGCTTCCAGACGATCCGGAGGTTGCCCTTCGCCTCCTGCTCCAGCTGCGAGAGGGTCGGCTCCACCTTCCCGCAGAACGGGCACTGGAAGTCGGAGAAGAGGACGAGCGTCACCTTCGCGGTGGCCGGGCCGCGCGCCGGATCGTCGGGGCGGAGATCGATCTTCTTGAAGACCTGCGGCGGCGGGGGGGGCGGGGCGGAGGGCTGCTGGGGCCGCGCGCCGGCTTCGGCCGCCGACCCGGGGAGGAAGACCGTCTGCGCAGAGGCCGTCGACATGATCTTCTCGTAGACCTGCGCCGCTGGCGTCCCGGACGCCACCAGCGCCTGGGCCTTCGCGAGCTCGCCGTCGATGACCGCCTTGAACCGCTCGAAGGGCTGCGCGCCGACGAGCTTCCGGCCGTTGATGAAGAACGTGGGGGTACCGCCCGCGCCGACGCCGCGGACCAGCTCCTGGTCACGCCGGATGCGGTCGGCTGAGCGCTGGCCGTCCAGCGCCGCGCGGAAGCCCTTCAGGTCGAGCCCGAGCTCCGTCGCCGCCTGCTCCAGCGCGGCGCGGTCTAGCGAGGCGCTCGCGAAGAGCTTGTCGTGCATGGGCCAGAACTTCCCCTGCGCGCCAGCCGCCTCGGCCGCGGTCGCCGCGGGCACGGCGTTCGAGTGCATCGGCAGCGGGTTGTGCTTGAAGACCATCCGGACCTTGCCGGCGTACGCCTCCTCCACCTGCTTCAGCGTCGGCGCCGCACGCTTGCAGAACGGGCACTCGAAGTCGCTCGACTCGACGATGGTGACGAGGGCGTCGGCCGGCCCCTTGGACGCCGAGCCGTCGACGGGGATCCGGTAGATCGCGTTCGGATCCTCCTGGGGGCGCGCCGGGCGCTGTCCGGGGGGCGGCTGCGCGCCCGGCCGAACGGCCGCCGCGCGTCTCTGGCCGTCGGGGGCGTGGCCGACGAAGTATCCGCCGGCGAAGCCGACGATGAGGGCGATGACCCAGCTGACGTTCTTGTTCATGTCTGCGTGACTCCTTGTCGGGACGGCGCGGGGATCCGGCACCCAACTACAACAGCAGGGTCGCGATGATCATCCCGAGCATCTGGTCGTAGGTGTGGCTGCTGCCCTTCACGGCGCCGCGGAGGGTGGCGTGGTCCCATCGGAGGGACACGTTGAAGAGGACGGTGTTCTCGAGGGCGGCGAAGCCCGCGCTCCCCTCGACGGAGACGAGGAGGTCCGGCACGCCCCACATCTTGAGGAGGTCTCCCTGGATCGAGAGCAGGACGGAGGGCGGCGCCACGCCCGTGAAGCGGAGCCGCGCGCCGGTCGTCGGGGAGACGATGCCGTGCTCCTGGGGCGTGGCGTCCCAGGTGGCCAGGTGGTTGTCGCCGCGGTAGTAGACCCACGCCGCCTCCACCGGCGCGACGAAGTAGCTGACGCGCAGCTGGTCGCCGCTGAGCGCTACCGAGCCCTCGATGCTGGGGAACGTGGACGCCTGCAGCAGCGTCTGGATCCCCAGCGCGGTGTGGCGGGTCGCCTCGAGGCGCGCGGCGACGAAGCGGAACTCGCGCCGCCCGAGCATGAACGCGGCCTCGGCGTCGCCGTCGGAGGGGACGAAGATGGCGTTCTCGCCTCCCGTCATCATCCGGAGGCGGACGCGCGCGCCGCGGCCGTACCCCTCGGTCCAGACGCCGTCCGCCTGGCCGCCGAAGTAGAGCATCGGCACGGAGTTGGCGTCCGGCGGGTTGACGAGGCCGCCGCCCCAGCGGCCCAGCACGCCGCTCGCCAGGGCGAGGCGCCAGTGGCCGATCTCCTCGTCCGGGTGGAGGGAGGCGGCCTGCGAACCGGCTGGCGCGACGGGCCCCTCGCCGATCGTGCCCTTGACGTACTTCACCTTGTGCGCGGCGACCTCGCGGGGAGTCCGCCGGTCCACCTCGCGGCCGGTGCGGTCGTAGCCGCGGTCGCCGGGGCGCTCCTCCCGCTGCGAGCCGGTGGAGGGCGCGGTCCCGGAGCCTGAGTCGTACGGGCGGCGGTAGTCGGAGGGGAGATCGTCGCTGGGCGGCGGGGGCGGCGGCGGCAGCTCCTGGGCGAACGCGGGGAGCGAGGCGACGAGCGCGGCGAGGAGGATTGGGCGATTCACGTGGACCTCCAGCGGGGTCGAAGGGGGCTCAGAAGCGGAACGCGGCGCCGCCGCGGAGGAGCAGGGGCATGCCCGTCTCCGGGCCGATAGGGATGCCGAGGTCGAGGCCTCCGAGGAGCGAGAAGGCGCTCGTCCAGCGGAACTCGGCTGCGCCGCCGATCAGGATCCAGCGCCACCGCTTCTCGTCGCGCGCGTTGGACCAGTCGAGGGCGACCCGGACCTGGATCGGCGCGTCCGGCGAGACGTAGCGCAGGCCGGGCCGGACCGCGACGTGGCTGTCGGGTGCGAAGCCGATCCCGAGGGCCAGCTCGGGACGGATCCCGGTGGGCGCGTGCTCCCAGCCCGCGGAGAACTCCGCCTCCGCCACGCC
>JBAVTL010000450.1:0-4284 GCA_049696175.1 Anaeromyxobacteraceae bacterium | reverse complement strand
GCCTGGGGCGGCGCGGGCTCAGGCTCCCGCCGCCGCTCCGAGGTCGCCGCGCCGGTCTGGGCCGGCAGGAGCACGTGGACGCTGGTGCCGTGGCCGGGTGTGCTCTCGACCCAGATCTGACCGCCCGCCCGCTGGACCAGGGCGTGGCAGGTGGCGAGACCGATCCCGGTGCCTCGATCACCCTTCGTCGAGTAGAAGGGTTCGAAGCAGTGCGCGCAGGTCTCCTCGTCCATCCCTGCGCCGTCGTCGGAGACGGTGAGCCGCACCCAGTCGCCCGGGACGACGCCCCGCTCGCCGGCCCGCACCGGATCGAGCGACTCGCGTGAGGTCCGGACCACGATCACTCCGCCCGAGCGCATCGCATCCCGCGCGTTGACCGCGAGGTTCACGAGCAGCTGCTCGAGCTGTCCGGGGTCGATCCGGACGGGCCAGGCCTCGTCGAGGCGCGCCTCCACCGCCACGGTCTCCCCGACGAGGCTCTCGAGGAGGCGCAGCACCCCGGTCACCTCCGCGCGGAGGTCGATCACCTGCGGCGCCGACGGCTGGCGTCGCGAGAAGGACAGGAGCTGCCGGGTCAGGCGGGTGGCGCGGCGCGAGGCCTCGTGGATCGGCGCGAGGTAGTCGCGCACGCGGCTCTCGGCGGGCAGCTCCGAGTCGGCGAACTCTGCGTTGGAGAGGATCACCGTGAGCAGGTTGTTGAAGTCATGTGCGACGCCGGCCGCGAGCCGCCCCATCCCCTCCAGCCGTTGCGAGCGCAGCAGCTGCGCCTGGAGCCGCAGCCGTTCGAGCTCGCTCGCGGCGCGCGCCGCGAAGATCTCGAGCAGCGCCCGGGGCGCGCGCGAGGGGTCGATCTCGCGGTCGCTCATGACCACCAGGGCGCCGATCTTCCGCCCGTCGTGGTCGAACAGCGGCGCGCCGAGATAGGCGTCGATCTTACGCCTCGCGAGCGCTGCGTCGTTCGGAAACGCGGCCGCGACGCCGGTGGGGACGAAGACGGACTCGCCGCGCCCGAGCACCATCTCGCACGGGGTGCCGGAGAGGGGGTAGACGAACGGCTCGCCGCACTCGCCGTTCCAGCAGACGGCGCGGACCGCGACGCTGCGGCCGTCCGGCGTCAGCTCCCCCACCAGCGCGTGGGTGACGTCGAGGGCGCGGCAGAGCGCCTTGCACAGCGCCGGGAAGAAGTCCTCGCCGGCGGCGCGCGCGGTCCCCTCCACGGCGGCGCGCAGCGCCTCCAGCGCGCGCTCCCCCGTCGGGCTCGAGCTCTCCAGGACGTCCCGATACGGCATGTGTCCGGCTTCCTCCCTGCCTTAATCGCGCGATGAGCGAGACCGGAGGATAGACTAACCTGCCCCGGGATGACTCGAACACTTCGCGCCCTGCCCACGCTCCTCAAGGTCGGCTTCGCCGAGGCGGTCGCCTATCGGGCCGAGTTCGTGGTCTGGCTCCTCTCCACCAACATGCCGCTCGTCATGCTGGCGCTCTGGTCGGCGGTGGCGCGGGAGGCGCCGGTCGGCCGGTTCGGACAGCGCGAGTTCGTCGCCTACTACCTCGCGACGCTCGTCGTCAGGATGCTCACCGGCGCCTGGGTGGTCTGGGAGCTCAACGCGGAGATCAAGGAGGGGACGCTCGCCTTCAAGCTCCTGCGCCCGATCCACCCGCTGCTGGGCTACGCCTGCCAGAACGTGGCGGCGCTCCCGGTCCGGCTCCTCGTCGTCCTCCCAGTCGCGCTCCTCCTGCTCTTCACGCCGGCCGGCGCCGGCGTGACGCGCGATCCGCTCCTCCTCGCCCTCTTCCCCGTGACGATCCTCGGCGCCTGGGTCATCAGCTTCCTCGCCATGGCGATCATCGGCTCGCTCGCCTTCTGGTTCGAGTCGGCCACCTCGCTCTTCGACATCTGGCTGGGGCTCTTCGGGATCTTCGCCGGCTACCTCGTGCCGCTGGAGCTCTACCCGCCCTGGGTCGGGGCGCTCGCGCGCTGGCTGCCGTTCCGCTACATGCTCGCCTTCCCCGTCGAGCTGGTGACCGGGACGCTCACGCGCGCGCAGGCGCTGCGCGATCTCTCGGGCCAGCTGGCCTTCATCGGGCTCCTGCTCGTCGCGACCCGGATCACCTGGCGCGCCGGCGTGCGCCGCTTCTCGTCCGTGGGAGGGTAGGGACGTGCTCCGCTACCTTCGGCTCCTCGGCGTCCAGCTCCGCGCCTCCACCGTGGCGGCGATGCAGTACCGCGTCGAGTTCCTGGTCGGCGGGCTCCTCGCGCTCTTCTGGACCAGCTGGTCGATCGTCCCGATCGTCGTGGTCTTCCAGGGGCGCGCCGCGGTGGCCGGCTGGAGCTTCGAGGAGGCGCTCGTCGTCGTCGGCTGGTTCACGCTGATGAAGGGGGTGCTGGAGGGGGCGGTCAACCCGTCGCTCTCGGCGGTCGTCGAGGCGATCCGGAAGGGGACGCTCGACTTCGTCCTGCTCAAGCCGGCGGACGCGCAGTTCCTCGTCTCGACGGCGCGCTTCGCGCCCTGGCGGGCCGCGGACGTCCTCGGCGGGCTCGTCATCTTCGCGATCGCCTTCCACCGGATGGGGCGGCTCCCGTCGGCGGGGGACGTCGGCCTGGCGTTCGTCCTCCTCGCATGCGCGACGCTGGTCCTCTACTCGCTCTGGATCCTGGTGGTGAGCGCGGCCTTCTTCGTCGTCAAGGTCGACAACCTCTCCTTCCTCTTCGCGTCGATCTATGACGCGGCCCGCTGGCCGGTCTCGGTCTTCCGCGGCGCGCTGCGGATCCTCTTCACCTTCGTCATCCCGCTCGCGCTCATGACCACCTACCCGGCGCTCGCGCTGCTCGGGAAGCTCGACGCGCGCCTCCTCGCCGAGGCCGTCGGCGTCGCGCTCCTCTTCACCGTCGCCGCGCGGGCCGTCTGGCTCCGCTCCATCGGCCACTACACGTCGGCGAGCTCGTAGGGTCCGGATTGGTCCCCCCGCTCCCCGCGGCCGAACGTCCCCGAGTCAGAAGCGGCTCATCAGGGGGAGCGACGCGGAGCGCGCGCGGTTGCGTGACGCCCCTGGCTCGTCAGAGGTGTTGGTCGCGATCGCGATCGCGATCGCGATCGACGTGGCGCTGGCTGCGGAGCGCTCATGGGGGTACCGGCGATTGCCTCGGACGCACCCGTCCCTCTTGGGTTTCACTGGCAGCTAACGCTTGACGCCTTCCGGAGCGAATCCGGCTTCCCATGCGGTGCCCGCGCGAAAGAGCGCTCCAGGCCGCGCGTGCAGCGCTTCACGCAGCGCGAAAGTCGCCCGTGCGGAGGCAGAAGCCCCCTGCGCGGAATCCGGCTCATACGTGGAATGCGTGCGTTTACGGAGGGTGCGGATTCACGTGAGACAGTGTCTGCATGGACACCGCACGCGACCTCGCCGACCGCCTCGCCTCCCTCCTCCGCCGTGAGCAGGGGGCGATGGCCGAGTTTCTGCTCACCCTCGCGGACTTCGACCGGAAGCGCTTGTGGCTCGAGATGGGGTACTCGAGCCTCTTTCACTTCCTGCACAGGCGGCTGGGCATGTCGAAGGGGGCCGCCCACTACCGGAAGACCGCTGCGGAGCTGATCCAGCGGGTCCCCGAGGTCGTCGAGCCTCTCCAGGACGGAAGGTTGTGCATCTCCAGCATCATCGAGCTTGCGAAGGTGCTGACGCCGGAGAACCGGGAGGCGGTCCTGGCGAGGTTCTTCCACCGCTCCCGTCAGGAGGCGAAGGAGGTGTCGGCGGAGCTCGCCCCGATGGAGGCGGCGCCGCACAGGACCGTGGTGATCGCTGCCCAGGCCCCTGCACTCCCCTCGCTCGCGCTTCCCCCGGCCGACGGGGGCGCGCTGGCCGGGCCGTCCTCTCGGCAGGGATCGGCGAGCGGTTCAACGGTTGAACTCGAAGATACCCTCCCGTCGGCTCTTCCGCGCGCCGCGGTCCCGCGCAGCGCCGCCGAGCCGCTGACGGCCGACCTGCGCAGGCTCCATGTGACCGTCTCGAAGCGCTTCACCGAGAAGCTGAACGCCGCCCGCGACGCCCTCTCCCACTCCCACCCCGGCGCGGACGTGGAGACCATCCTGGAGGCGGGGCTCGACCTGCTCCTGGAGCGCGCCGCGAAGAGGCGGGGGCTCGTGAAGAGGCCGCGCGCCGCTGCGGTTCCGGCCGCTGCCGTGGAGAGCACGAACCCGCGCCATGTTCCCGCGGCCGTCCGCCGCGAGGTCTTCCTGCGAGACGAGGGGAAGTGCCAATGGCCTCTCGCTGATGGCGGAATCTGCGGCT
>JBAVTL010000449.1:0-2939 GCA_049696175.1 Anaeromyxobacteraceae bacterium | reverse complement strand
TTCCTCAAGGGGCCGATCGACGGCGAGGTGCGAGACCTCGTGCTCGCTGCCGTCGTCGGGGTAGATCCTGTCGCGAAGCAGCCCACCTGTGGGTGGGATCCCAGCCCCGCCAACGCGAACAACTGGTGCTGCGGGAGCAGTTCGAACGACAACCAGTGCACGACGAACACGTGCAGCATCAATCCCGTGACGGTGCCGGGCCCTCTCACGGGCAGCACCTACTGCTGCGGCGCTGCGACGGGGAACACCTGCTCCGCACACTGTCCGACCGCCTACGACAAGGCCGACCGGTTCACCGCGCTCCTGGGGAAGTTCCTGCCAGAGCGGGCGCTCACCGCCTCCATCTGCTCGGACTTCGGCAGCACCCTCACGCAGCTCGGCTGCATGCTGACGCCTCAGGACGTGGCGCTCGACGCGACCCCCGCGGACTGGCGCATGCTCGTCATCAGCGTGAAGTCCCCCTCGGCTGCGACCATCTCGTGCAAGGTTGACGTGGCGGGGAGCGCTGGCGAGCCCTCGGCCGACGTCGTCTACACCGCGCCACAGGGCGGGCAGCCTGCGAAGCTCCACTTCCAGAACGGCTGCCAGCTCACCTGCGGCCAGACGATCGACGTCAGCCTCATCTGCGCCGGCTGACGCGCCTCCTCGCTCCCCCGCTGCACCGCCGCTCTGCTTGATCGACCCCCCCTAGAGGGGCGGCCGGTGTGGGGTGCGCGCGCGTGCGCCATGGAGCAGACTTGAGTCAGGCGCACGCTCCAGGAGGTGACACCATGCAGGCCGCGTCCGAGCTCCTCAAGGGATCCCCTCCGGCCAGAAGCCTCATCGCCCTCTTCGAGGCCACCGCGGCGAGGCGTGGCGAAGCCCCGGCGATGCGGCACAAGAAGGGCGGCAGGTGGGTGGACGTCTCGTGGGCGGAGCTTGCCCGGCGGGCGCGCAACGTCTCCGACGGGCTCGCCTCGCTCGGCGTGGCCCCTGGGGACCGCGTGGCGATCATCGGCGAGACGCAGCTCGAGTGGATCCTGGCCGACATGGGGATCCTCGGGGCTGGCGCCGTCACGGTCACTGTCTACCAATCCAACACCGCCGAGGAGACCGCCTACATCCTGAAGGACTCCGGGGCGCGCTTCGCCTTCTGCGACACGCCGCTTCAGGCAGCGAAGCTCCAGGAGATCCGCGCCGGGTTGCCGGAGTTGCAGGGGATCGTCTGCGCGGCGGGGGGCTCCGCCGACGGGTACCAGCGCTCCCTAGGCGACGTGGAGCAGCTCGGCGTGGCGTGGCGGACGAAGAACCCGGGGGCCCATGCGGCGCGAGTCGCCGCGCTCGGGCTCGAGGCCACGGCCAGCATCATCTACACCTCTGGCACGACCGGAAACCCGAAGGGCGTGGTCCTGACTCACTGGGCGTGGGTCTACGAGGCGCAGGCGGTGGAGCAGATCCAGCTCGTCCTCCCGTCGGACGTGATCCTGCTCTTCCTCCCGATGGCCCACTCGTTCGCCAAGGTGGTGGAGGCGGTCTGGATCTCCACCGGCTCGGTGCTCGCGTTCGTGGAGTCGCTCGAGAAGATCGCCGACGACGCCGGCGAGGTGCAGCCGACGGTGATGCCCGCCGTGCCGAGGATCTTCGAGAAGGCCTACAACACCATCGTCACCAAGGGGATGGAGGAGCACGGGATCAAGGGGGCGCTCTTCCGGATGGCGATGGAGGGCTTCGACGCGTGGGTCACCGCCCAGGCGCACGGGCGGCGCGCGGGCGGGCTCGGCCTCCTCGTCGCCCGGAAGCTGGTCTTCCCCAAGGTGGCCGCTGCCGTGAAGGCCCGCTTCGGCGGCCGGCTGCGCGTCTGCATCTCCGGCGCGGCGCCGCTCTCCACCCGGATCGCGTGGTTCTTCGACCACGTCGGGCTCGTCATCCTGGAGGGGTACGGGCTCACCGAGACGGCGGCCGGCACGATCGTGAACCGGCCCGGCCAGAACCGGATCGGGACGGTCGGGCAGCCGATCCCCGGGACGGAGGTCCGGATCGCGGAGGACGGCGAGATCTTCATCAAGGGCGGTGGCGTGATGAAGGAGTACTTCGGGAGCCCGGCCGCCACCGCTGAGGTGCTCCAGGACGGCTGGCTCGCGACCGGCGACATCGGCGAGATCGACGAGGCCGGCTGCGTCCGGATCACCGACAGGAAGAAGGACATCATCGTCACCGCCGGGGGGAAGAACGTCGCGCCGCAGAACCTCGAGAACGCGCTGAAGGGCGACCCGCTCATCTCGCAGGTGGTCGTCCACGGCGACCAGCGGAAGTTCCTCTCCGCGCTCCTGACGCTCAACCCCGAGAACCTCCGGAAGTGGGCCGCGGAGAACGGCGTGGCCACGCCCCCCGAGCGGCTCCACGAGGACCCGAAGGTCCGCGCGCGGATCCAGAAGACGATCGACGCGCTCAACGCGCACCAGGCGAGCTACTCCTCCATCAAGCGCTTCGCCATCCTGCCGCGGGAGCTGACCCAGGAGGCGGGCGAGATCACGCCGACCCTGAAGGTGAAGCGCAAGGTCGTCGGGGAGCGGTACAGGGAGATCCTGGACGGGTTCTACTCGGAGTGATGACGCGCGCTCGCTTGCCGGGCTGGGACGTGGTTTCATGGCGTCATGCAGGCGGGGTCTCTCAGGATCCTCGTCGTCGAGGACGACGACGACAACCGTGAGCTGCTGGCGGAGCTCCTCAGGCTGGAGGGGCACGCCGTGCAGGAGGCGGGTGACGCCGAGCGCGCGCTCGAGCTGGCGGCGAGCGAGCCGTTCGACGCCGTGATCGCCGACGTCGGCCTCCCCCGCATGGACGGGCTCGCGCTCGCGCGGGAGCTGCGCCGGCGGACTCCCGGGGTGGCCGTGGTCGCGGTGAGCGGCTACGGGGACGGGGCCGAGCTGGCCGACGCCCGCGGGCACGAGGTGGACGCC
>JBAVTL010000448.1:0-4817 GCA_049696175.1 Anaeromyxobacteraceae bacterium | reverse complement strand
GCGCCCCGCCGAGCACCCCCTGCAGGAGCCCCTCGATGAGGAACGGCGCGCCGACGAACGCGTCGGTGGCGCCGACCAGCTTCATGATCTCGATCTCCTCGCGGCGCGCGAAGACGGCGAGCCGGAGGGTGTTGGCGACCAGCACGGCGGTGGCGAGCGACAGGGCCGCCAGCAGGAAGACGGCCACGACGCGGGTCCGCGCGACGAACCGCGTGAGCCGCTCGAGCCAGGCGTTCCCGTAGTCCACGTCGTCCGCCCCGGTCACCGCGCGGAGCCGCCCCGCCAGCTCCTTCGCCCCCGCGAGCGAGATCCCCGGCGCCTCCACCTCGACCGCGTCGGGGAGCGCGTCCGGTCCGACGCCCTCGAGGACGTGGGCCTGGTCGCCGAGGCTCTCCGCGAGCCGGGCGAGCGCCGCCGACGAGGGGACGGCCTCGACGCGGCGTCCCTCCGCGATCCGGAGCGCCTCCTCCCGCGCGAGCGCGAGGTCGGCGCCCGGCTTCAGGTAGACGGCGATCCGGACCTCGCCGGCCCAGGCCGCGAGGAGCCGCTGCGCGCCGCCCAGCGAGGCGGCTAGGAGGCCGATCGAGTAGAGCGCGACGAAGAGGGTGGCCGTCCCCACGATCGCCACGTAGGGGCCGCGCCGCATCGCGTCGAGCGCACGCCGGACAAAGTAGAGGGGGCGGAGGGCCATGCGCGTCCGTCAGGCCCGGGCCGGCACGACGCGCGCGCCGTCGGAGACCACCCGGCCGCGCTCGAGCCCCACCACGCGCTTCTTGTAGCGGGCGAGGATCGACCGGTCGTGGGTGGCCACGACGACGGTCGTGCCCCGCGCGTTGGCGCTGTTGAGCAGCTCCATCACCTCGAGCGTCCGCTCGGGGTCGAGGTTCCCGGTCGGCTCGTCGGCGAGCAGGATGGCGGGGGCGTGCGAGAGGGCCCGCACCACGGCGACCCGCTGCTGCTCGCCGCCCGACAGGGACGGCGGGAACTTGTCGTACCGGAACTCGAGCCCGACGGAGCGGAGGAGGTGCCGCACGCGCTTGCGGACCTCCTTCTCCGGCAGCCCCAGCACCTCCAGCGGCAGCGCCACGTTCTCGGCGACCGTCCGGTAGGGCAGGAGCTTGAAGTCCTGGAAGACGACGCCGATGTTGCGCCGCACCAGGTTGACCGCCGAGCCGGTGACCTTCGCGACGTTTCGGCCGAAGAGGAGCACCTGCCCGCTCGTCGCGGGCTCGGCGCAGAAGACGATCCGCAGGAGCGTGGACTTGCCGGCGCCGGAGGGGCCGGTGAGGAAGACGAACTCGCCCTTGTCGATCTCGAGCGTGACGTCGGAGAGGGCCGGACCGTCGCCCGGGTACTCCTTGTGGACGTGGAAGAGCTGGATCATCCGGAAGCCGGGCCCCCGGATCTACTTGCGCTCGCCCATGTCCTCGGCGAGGTAGGAGAGGATCACCTCGTCGAGGCTCTTCTCGCTGATGAGATCCTCGCCGAAGAGCGTCTCGGCCCCGTCGTTGCGAAGCTCCGGCACGGGCCCCTGCCGCGCGGCGAGCACCTCCGGCGGGAGCGAGCGGGGCTGGGTGGGGACGGGCGCCTGGATGGTCTGACCGGCGTGCATCTGGACCATCTTGCCGCCGGTGTCGATCTGCCCGGGCGCGTAGTGGCCCGCCTGCGCGCTGTAGCTCGCGTCGATGTCGTCGTAGACGCCGTTGACGAGGTTGCGCAGCATCTCCTTGTGCTGCTCTTCCATCAGCTCGCGGACGACCTGCGCGAGGTTCTCAGCGCCGACGATGTCCGCGTACGAGGTCTTCTTGCTCGCGAGGATGTTCCCGCCCACGAACAGGTGCGTGATGATGTGGGGATTGTCCAGGCCCGAGTCCTCGGTCTGGATGTGATACTGCTTCCCCTTGTGCTTTATGTTGTGGTTGAAACCTGTGACGAGCTTTGCCACGCCGTTTGACCTCGCAGCCGGCACTCTACCCCAGAAGCCAGCCCAGCCGAAGCGCCTGACCCGGCGGCGTGCGACGCCTACACGTCCACGTGCTCGGCGAGCTCCACCGGCCTGCCGAGGAAGCGCTCCGCGACGGGCGTGAAGCGCTCGGGCAGGTCGGTCACGAAGAACCGGTGGATGCCGCCGCTCCCGGGCACCTTCCCGAGGTGCACCTGCACGTCGTGGGCGATCGCGTCGGCGCTGTCCACGAGCGCGATCCCCGGCAGCTCCTGCGCGATCGCCGCCTTGAGCAGCGGGTAGTGGGTGCAGCCCAGCACGAGCGCGTCGATCCCGGCGCCGCCGAGCGGGGCGAGGTAGCGCCCGACGATCCCCCGGACGATCTCGTCGTCCGGATCCGTCCACCCCTCCTCCGCCAGCGGGACGAAGAGCGGGCACGCGAGCGCGACCACCTCGGCGCTCGGCCGGGCCCGCCGGATCGCCTCCTGGTAGGCGCCGCTCCGGATCGTCCCCTGCGTCCCGATCACGCCGATCCGCCCGGTGTGCGAGATCCGCGCGGCGGCGCGGGCTCCCGGCTCGACCACGCCGAAGACCGGGATCTTCAGCTCCTCGCGGACGGCGGGGAGCGCGACCGCCGAGGCGGTGTTGCAGGCGACGACCAGCAGGTCGATCCCCTGCGCGGCGAGGAAGCGCGAGTTGCGGAGCGAGTACTGCGTCACCGTCTCGGCCGACTTGGAGCCGTACGGGACGCGGGCGGTGTCGCCGAGGTAGACGGTGTCGACGCCGGGGAGCGCCTCGAGGATCGCGCGCTGCACCGTGAGGCCGCCGACGCCGGAGTCGAAGATGCCGATTCGGGCCATGAGCGGGCGCATCATACGCGCCGCCGCGCGGGGCGCCAGCCGTTCGTCCACTCACGCGTCCGCCGGACCGCCCGACATCACGGCGACTTCTCATCCCCCAGCGGCGCGGCCCCGGTCGAGTCAGCGCACCCCGGAGGTGCCGCGAGGCCGCTGGGCTCTGAGCCCAGCGCATGGCGCGCCTGCTTTACGACCGCACCGCGGTGCTGGCCGAGAAGGTGAGACCCCCAGAACCCGAGCCCGGAGAGGCCTACCATGCCGGCGCCCACGCCCACCCACGCTCCGCCAGCGACCATCACCGGTACGCCGAGGCCGAGCGCGACCCCCGAGAGCGCATAGCCCCGAAAGCGCGCTAGCCCCGTCGATCGGAGCTGGACCGTGAGGTGCTCCGCAGCGCACGCCGCGAGCTCGACGTCTAGCTCGTACTCGTAAGCTGGCATCCACATGACAGTCCCTTCGTCCAGCGCGAGCCGGTAGCGGCCCGGCGCCACCGTGATCCGGCAGGGGGCGCGCTCGCACTCGGCGACGACGTCGTGAGGCCCCGCCAGCAGGACCGCCCGAGCTCCATCCGGATCAGAGTCGATCTGGAGCACCGCGACACGGGACGGAAGCGACGCCGCGGCCACATCGAGCCGGGGTCCCGAGACCGAGGCGCACCCGCAAGCCAAGACCGCCACCGCGATGAGCGCGGGCGCCCAAGAGCGGCGGTCCGACATCAAGGGCTCCATGGCATTTGAACGGGATCCATACCCCAGCGAACACCTACGATCCACGCGGCATCCTCCAGTAGCGCGTCCGCGCAGGCGTCCGGCATGTGACGGCCCCGCTGCGACGACACGAACAGGCTGAAGGCCGCAAGGTCGTTCGACGCCGCCTTGAGATTGCGCGCGACCTCTCGACCCTGCGCCGCGGCGAGGTGCGCAACCAAAGCGGTGGTGATGCCGTCTGGCGCCACGTTGGCGCACACCCCGGCCCCCACGCGACACAGAATGGAAGCGATGCTCGACTCGACGCGATAGTCCCGACCGACGGTGCTCGGGTTTCCGAGCAAGTCTTTGGCGTCGATGTCGAGGTGGTGGACGCCGGTCCCCAGCGCCGCCGTGTCGATGACGACGGTGCACATGCCGTCCACGCACGCGCTCCCGCCAGCGAAAAACTGACCGTCGAGCACGACGGCTACCGTAGAGAGATCGACTCCGACCCCGTCATCGGATACCGAGAACCGGACGGTAAGGGGCCGGCAGGAGTCGAACGCGACATCCTCAGGCCCAGGATCGAGGATCTCGAGGTTGGGACCACTCGTGTCGCGGGGCGCGGCAGGCCGCCCGCCCGGGTTCTGCTCGACGCTCGTGGAGACGCAAGCGCCGGTGACCGGGTCGCAGGTTGTGTAGCCGAGAACCTCGACACGAACGTCGATGGGGTCGACGCTCTGCGGCGTCACGCGCACCTGCGCGATACCACATGCGTCGGTGAGCCCCGATCCCGCCGTGCTCACGATGAACCCTTCGGGACCGGACGATCCGAGGGTCACCTGTACGTCCTGCGCCGCCCCCGCATCCCGAAGCTGAACGTACGCGATGGACTCCTGTCCTACCTCCAAAGTCGCCGGCAGCAGGAGGTTCGTCAATACCGGTGACCGGCGCACTACGTGAAGAGTGCGCGTGGTGCTCGCGCGAAACCCGGCGTTGTCCTGCACCGTCAGCTCGATGAGGTAATCGCCCGGGCCGTTGAACACGGGCCGGATCACGCGACCGATCGCATCGGCGTCGTTCGCCCCCATTCCGCCAAGGCGGAACACCTGCACCGGCGGCATCCCCATATCGTCGGAGGACGCGCTGCGGATGGTCACGGACTCGCCGACGTAAGCGACTGGCGCGCTCCTTCCTCATGTTGAGGAGGCAGTCGAAGTAGAAGATCCCCTGGTTGAGCAGCGAGTGCGTGCGGGTCTTCACCGTGTTCGCCTTCATCTTCATGTCGAGGCCGAGCGACTCCCCGGCGGCGCCGAGCAGGGTCAGCAG
>JBAVTL010000447.1:0-2072 GCA_049696175.1 Anaeromyxobacteraceae bacterium | reverse complement strand
AGCCGCAGATTCCGCCATCAGCGAGAGGCCATTGGCACTTCCCCTCGTCTCGCAGGAAGACCTCGCGGCGGACGGCCGCGGGAACATGGCGCGGGTTCGTGCTCTCCACGGCAGCGGCCGGAACCGCCACGGCGCGCGGTCTTTTCACGAGCCCCTTTCGCTTCGCGGCGCGCTCCAGGAGCAGGTCGAGCCCGGCCTCCAGGATGGTCTCCACGTCCGCGCCGGGGTGGGAGTGCGAGAGCGCATCGCGGGCGGCCTCCAGCTTCTCCGTGAACCGCTTCGAGACCGTAACGTGGAGCCGGCGCAGGTCGGCCGTCAGAGGCTCGGAGGCGCTGCGTGGGGCGGCGGTGCGCGCGGGAGCCGACGGGAGGGTATCTTCGAGTTCAATCGTTGAACCGCTCGCCGATCCCTGCCGAGAGGACGGCCCCTCCAGCGCGCTTCGGTCAGCATGAGGAGGCGCGAGCAAGGGGAGTGCAGGAGCCTGGGCGGCGACCACCACGGCCCGAGCCGGCGCGGACCCCGGCAGCGCCGTCACCACGGTCCTGTGCGGCGCCGCCTCCATCGGGGCGAGCTCCGCCGACACCTCCTTCGCCTCCTGACGGGAGCGGTGGAAGAACCTCGGCAGGACCGCCTCCCGGTTCTCCGGCGTCAGCACCTTCGCCAGCTCGATGATGCTGGAGATACACAAGGGTGAGCAGGAACTCGGCCATCGCCCCCTGCTCGCGGCGAAGTAGGGAGGCGAGGAGGTCGGCGAGGTCGCGTGCGGTGTCCATGCCGACACTGTCTCACGTGAACTCGCACCCTCCGTAAACGCACATATTCCGCATATGGGCTGCATTCCGCGCAGGGGGTTTCTGCCTCCGCACGGGCGTCTTTCGCGCTGCGTGAAGCGAGACGCGCGCGGCCTGGAGCGCCCTTTCGCGCGGGCCCCGCGTGGAAAGCCGGATTCGGCCGGGAAGGTGTCAAGCGTTCGCGGTGTTCTCGGACCGTGAAACCCAAGAGGGACGGCTGCTTCCTCGGCAATCGCGGGTGCGCTGAGGAGCGCCCCGCAGCCAGCGCCGCGTCGATCGGGATCGCAGGAGGCGCCGCCGCCGCGCGAACGCGACCGTCACCTCCGACGACTCAGAGGCGTCACGCCACCCGCGCGCGCTCCGCGTCGCTCCCCCTGATGAGCAGCTTTTCACTCGGGGACGTTCGGCCGCGGGGAGACGCACCGCGCAACGGCACCCTGCCGCGCCGCGCGGCCTCACCCCCTCACGCCAGCGGCAGCGTCACGGTGAAGGTCGTGCCGCCGGCGCCGCTCTCCACGCCGACCTCGCCGCCCTGGGCCTGCGCGAGGTGCTTCACGATGGCGAGGCCGAGCCCCGTCCCGCCCATCTCACGCGAGCGCCCCGGATCGACCCGGTAGAAGCGCTCGAAGATCCGCGGGAGGTGGTGGCGCTCGATCCCGGCGCCGGTGTCCCGGACGGCGACCGAGCCCGCCCCGGCCTGCGCGCTGCCGATCACCGTCACGCCGCCGCGCTGCGTGTACTTGATGGCGTTGTCGACCAGGTTCACGAGCATCTGCTCCAGCGCCTGGCCGTCGGCGCGGACCCGGAGCTCGGACGCCACGTCCGCGTGCAGCGTGAGCCCCTTCGCGCGGGCCGCCTCCGCGAACAGGACCACCACCTGCTGCGCGAGCGGCGCCACCTCCACGGCCCCCAGCTCGATGGGCCACTGGCGGGACTCGATGCGGGACAGGTCGAGGAGATCGTTCGAGAGGCGCGCGAGCCGCTCGGTGTGGCGGGAGATGATCTCGACGAACGGGCGGGCCGTCTCCGGGCTGGAGAGCGCCCCGCCGAGGAGCGTCTCGGCGGCGGCGTTGATCGCGGCGATCGGCGTGCGCAGCTCGTGGCTCGCGTTGGCGACGAAGTCGCGCCGGGTCGCCTCGGCGCGCCGCCGGTCGGTGACGTCGCGCATGAGGAGCAGCACCTCGCCGCGGAGCAGCGGCTGGAGCTGCACGAGCCAGATGCGACGCGGCAGCTCGAGCTCCAGGCGCCGCGCGCTCCCCTCCAGCGCACGCTTCACCGCCT
>JBAVTL010000446.1:0-5230 GCA_049696175.1 Anaeromyxobacteraceae bacterium | reverse complement strand
CTTCTGCTTCGCCGGCCGGGCCAGCTCCGTCATCGGCGCCGACGCGGAGGCCATGGGCATCTGTGGAGGAGGCGCCACAGGGCGCGGCGCCCGCGCGAGCGTCGTCTCCGAGCGCGGCACCGCGCTGATCAGCTCGCCGGTGTCGCTCACGACTGGCCGGCGTGGGATGACCGGCGTCCCGAGCGTCGCCTGGAAGGCGATCGGCGCTCCGGCGACGAGCGAGAGCGAGACGTCGCGCCAGTCCTCGCCCGAGAGGTTCTGGACGATCCCCCAGACCTGGAGCCCGAGCCCCTCCTTCCCGAGCACCAGCCGGTATGACGGGCGCCAGAGCGGCTGCTCGGTCACGTAGCCGACCGCGAGGTCGTGGCGCCGTCCGTCCAGCTCCAGCGTCACCGTCTCGTTCCTGCTCCGCGCCTTCCCCTTCTCTCCAGTGGCGGCCGGCGCCTCCTGATCCTCGAGGTGCATCGGGAAGGACGCGGCCCGGACCGAGCTGCCTCCATGCTCGACGACGGCGAGCGTCGCGAGGAAGTCACCGACGCTCCCGGAGCGGACCTTGAACTCCAGCCGGTCCCCCTTCACGGAGCCCGACCGCTCGAAGTAGCCCACGCCGTTCCGGTAGACCACGACGCGGCGCAGGGGGAGCTGCTCGGAGCCGACGCCGGGTCCGTGGGCGCAGGCGGTGAGGGAGAGCGCGAGGGCGACGACGGCGCGAAGCTTCATGGTGGGCTGCCTCCGATGCGGACCGTTCCGCGGACAGCAGACCATCCCTGCCGTCCGGAGTCATCAGACGCGCGGTGGAGGAAAGGGATCTACTCGAATGAGGCGCCGTGCGAAGCTGGGCGCTCGATGGAGTGGATCGCGCGCCGCTGGCTCGTCGCCGCCGCGGGGACGGCCTTGATGGCCTGCCTCGGGACGGTCTACGCCTGGAGCCTCTTCACGCAGCCGCTCGCCGCTGCGTTCGGCTGGTCCGCCGCGCGCACCACCGCCCCCTTCGCCGCCGCCATCTTCTTCCTGGGGGTGGGGGCGATCGTGGGGGGACGATGGCAGGATCGGGCCGGCCCCCGCCCGGTCGCGATCGCTGGCGCGGTGCTCTGGGGGATCGGCAACCTGCTCGCCGGGCTCGGCACCGCGCGGCTGGGCTCTCCCTGGCTCATCGCCACCTTCGGCGTCGTCGGCGGCCTCGGGCTTGGGCTCGGGTACGTGACGCCCGTCGCCGCCGTGACCAAGTGGTTCCCCGACAAGCGCGGCCTGGGCAGCGGCCTCGTCGTGATGGGCTTCGGCCTCGGCGCCTTCTTCTACGCGACGCTCCTCAAGTCGCTCCCTTCCTTCGCGGCGGTGGCTGCCGAGGCCGCGGCGCTCGGGAAGGCCGGCGGAGGACCGCTCTCTCCGGCCTCGACCGGCGTCCTGCTCCACACCTTCGTCGCCTCGGGCGCGGTCTTCCTGATCCTCGGCGGCGCCGCCGCGACGCTCGTCGCCGACCCGCCCTCGGGGCTTCGCCTGCCCAGCGCACCGGCTCCCGGCGTCACCGGCCCGGACGCTGCGGCGGACATGGCCCCTGCGCAGGCGCTCCGCCGCCCGCAGTTCTGGTCGCTCTGGGCGATGCTCTTCCTCAACGTCACCGCGGGGATCCTCTTCATCTCGAACGCGGTCCCCATCCTGCGCGAGCTGACGGGCGCGGCCCCGGCCGCCGCCGCCGCTGCGTATGGCGCCATCGCCGTGGCGAACGGCCTCGGCCGCTTCCTCTGGGGCGCGGTCTCCGACCGGATCGGCCGCCGGGGCGCCTACGCCATGATCTACGCGATCCAGATCCTCGTCTTCCTCGCCGTGAGCCGGGTCCACGCGCTGGGGGCCGCCTCGGGGCTCTTCGCCGTCGTCCTGCTCTGCTACGGCGGCGGCTTCGGGACGATGCCCTCCCTCGTCGCGGACTGGTTCGGCACCAGGCACCTCGGCGTGAACTACGGCTGGATCCTCTCGGCGTGGGGGGTCGCGGGGATCGCCGGACCGATCTTCGTCGCGCTGGTGAAGGACCGGACCGGCACCTACGCTGGCGCCCTCCCGTGGATCGCGGGGCTGCTCGCCCTCGCCGCGATCCTCCCGGTCGTGACGAGGCGTCCGGCGCCGTCGTAGCGTCACGGAGCGGGTCGTCGGATATCATCGGCCGCATGCCGTCCGCCTTCCTCGGAATCGACCTCGGGACCACCAACTCCACCGCGGCGATCTTCGACGGCGAGCGCGTCTCGATCGTCCGGAACGCCCAGGGAGCGCCCCTCACGCCGTCGGTGGTCCGGATAGACGCCAGGGGGCTCGTGACCGTCGGAGAGCGCGCCCGCCGGCGGCTGGACGACGATCCCGAGAACTGCCGGAGCGAGTTCAAGCGGCTAATGGGGACCGCCCAGGCCATCTCCTTTCCGGCGGCCGGCGTCATCAGGCGTCCTCAGGATCTCGCCGCGGAGGTGCTGAAGGCGATCCGCGCAGACGTGAAGGACCAGGTCGGCGCCGAGCCGCTCCGCGCAGTCGTCGCGGTCCCCGCGCTCTTCGAGGTTCCGCAGAGCGCCGCCACGGCCGAGGCGGCCCGCCTGGCTGGCTTCGCCGAGGTCGAGCTCGTGCAGGAGCCGGTCGCCTCGGCGATCGCGGCGGGATGGACGGCCAGCGGGGACGACGGCGCGTGGCTCGTCTACGACTTCGGGGGCGGCACCTTCGACGCGTCGCTCCTGGAGGAGCGGGGCGGGATGCTCCGCGTGATCGGCCACGACGGCGACAACTTCCTCGGCGGGCGCGACCTCGACTGGGCGGTGGTGGAATGGGCGCTGCGCGAGCTTGGCGGCCAGGGGATCCGGCTGACGCGTGGCGATCCTGCGGCGGGCCCCGCGATTCGACGGCTCAAGCACGCGGCGGAGGAGGCGCGGATCGAGCTCTCGCGGGCGCGCGAAGCCGTCCTCTCGGTGTCCGCGCCGGAGCGAGGCGACCCGGTGGAGCTCGTCCTGGATCGCCCGACCCTCGATCGCCTGTGCCTGCCCGTCGTCGAGCGCTCGGTCGCCGTGTGCGCACGGCTCCTCTCGGCCCACCGGGTGGAGTCCACGCGCCTCCGCAGGATCGTGCTCGTCGGCGGCCCCACGGCCACGCCCGCGCTCCGGGAGCGGGTGGCGTCGGCGCTGGGCGCGCCGTTCGCGGAAGGGCTCGACCCGATGACGTTGGTCGCACAGGGAGCCGCGCTCTACGCCGCCAGCGCCGGGCTCAGCGCGCTGGCGCCACCGAGGCCGGTGGCGCGAGCCAGGAAGCTCTGGCTGCGCCACCCGGCCATGAGCGCCGACCTCGCGCCTCACCTCCTCGGACGGATCGCGGAGGGTCCGGAGGAGGCGCCCGCGGAGCTCCGGGTGAGCCGTGCCGACGGGGGATGGGAGAGCGGGCCCGTGAGGCTGGATGCGCAGGGCGCCTTCCAGCTGACCCTGGCGCTCGCGTCGCGCCGCTCCAACGCCTTCATGATCGAGGGGCGCGACGCGGCGGGGCAGCCGGTCCCCGTCGACCCGGCCGCCTTCTCCATCTTTCACGGTCTCACCGTGGGCGACCCGCCCCTCTCCCGCAGCCTCGGCGTGGCCCTCGCCAACGACACGGTGAGGGAGTTCTTCCGGCGCGGCGCGCCGCTGCCCGCCAAGCGGACCTTCACGCTCCAGACGGTCGAGCCGATCTCCCCGGCGGCGGGTGGTGCGCTCCGTATCCCCGTGGTGCAGGGAGAGCACACGGCCGCCCACCTCTGCAGGCTGGTGGGCACCCTGGAGGTCCGTGGGGAGGAGCTGTCGGCCGCGCTCCCCGCGGGGGCAGAGGTGGAGATCACGCTCGAGCTGGACCGGGGCGGCCGCCTCTCGGCGCGGGCCCTGGTGATCTCCTCGGGCGAGGTCTTCTCGGAGGTCGCCCACCTCGTCGTCCCTGACGCGACGCCGGAGGCGCTCGCCTCGGCGACCGAGGCGCTCCTCGTGCGGCTCGCCGCCGTGCGGGGCGCCGCCTTCGGCCGCGGCGCGAGCTCGGTGATCGGGAGGGTAGCGAGCCTCGAGGCGGTCTTCGACGACGCGCGGCGCGACGTCGACGCAGCGCGGGGCGGCGACGCCGACGCGGCCCAGAAGGCGCGGCGGACCCTCTCCGACGCCGAGGCGGCGATCGACGCTGCCGAGGAGGAGCTGGCCTGGCCCGAGCTGGAGGCGCGTACGGACGAGACGCTCGGCTGGGCCTTCTCATGGGTCTCCGCGCACGGCAGCCCGGCCGAGCGGAGCCTCCTCGCGCAGGCGGCCGACGCGATCCAGGTGGCGCGCGCGGAGCGCCGCGCCGACGAGCTGGAGCGGCAGCTCAAGCTCGCCGTACGGATCGGGAACGCGGCGTTCTTCCAGGCGCCGGGGGCCTGGCAGCTCCTCTTCGCGGAGGCCGCCTCGCGCGTGGACGAGGCGATCGACCTCTCGGCCGCCGAGCGGCACGTGAAGGCCGCACGCGCCGCTGTCGAGCGGGATGACCAGCGCGCCCTGCGTGCCGCCGTCGAGGCGCTCTGGAAGCTCCTGCCGCCAGACGTCCAGGAGCGGCGACTCAGCCACGGCTCGGGGGTGCGGTGAGCGTCGGCGATCCTCGCGACCGGGCCGCCCGGAACCCGTTCCACGTGCTCGGCCTCGACTCGCGCGCGCCTCGCGCGGAGGTCGAGCGCGAGGGCCAGCGTCTCCTGGATGCGCTGGCGCTCGGGATCACGGGAGCCGACGCCTACGCCTCGCCCTGCGGTCCTCGCCAGCGAGCTCCGGAGGACGTCCGCGAGGCCCTCGCCGAGCTGCGCGATCCCGAGCGGCGTGCGCTCCACGAGCTCTTCGCGTTCGCGCCCGGAGCACGGGAGGTGGCGCCGAGCGATCCCTCCGCCTGGCCGGACGCCTTCAAGGCGCTGGGTTGGGGGCGCCGGTGATTCCGATCGGGCCCATCATCGGCCTCGCGCTCTGGTCGGCGCTGAAGAACCGCCCCGTCGGCGCGCCGGCCCCGGCGCCTGACGGCCCCGCCGCGCCCATCCACCAGCGGCCTGTGCCGCCGTGGTTCTGGGCCCACTGCGCCTTCGCGGTGATCGCCGCGATCGCCCTGACGGAGGTTGGCCTCCGGGCGGCGCCGCCGCTCGTCGTGCTCTACCTCCCCGGGCTCCTCGCCCGGGGCGCCGCTCGGCTCGGGCTCGCCGGGCCCGCCCGGCTCCTGGCCTCGCTGGCGCTCTTCGCCT
>JBAVTL010000445.1:0-5948 GCA_049696175.1 Anaeromyxobacteraceae bacterium | reverse complement strand
GTGTCGCCCAGCGAGCCCGCCTGGCGGCTCGCGCCGGCTGCGACCGCGTGGCTGGAGGAGGCGATCTGCTCGGAGGCGGTCTGGATCTGGGCGACCGACTCGACCACCTGCGCGACGGCGGCGTCGAGCGCGGCGCCGGTCGCGTTGACCACGTCCTTGAGCTGGGCGTGATCCCCCGCGTAGTCCTCGGTCATCCGCGCCCGGAGGTCGCGCGCGGCGAAGCTCGCGAGCACCGCGGCGGCCTCCACGAGCGGCGAGGTGATCGCGTCCACCGTCGCGTTGACGCCGCCCAGGAGGCGGCCGTAGTCGCCGGGGACGCGGCTCGCGTCTGCGCGCCGCCCGAGATCCCCGGCGCGCCCCGCCTGGATCACCACGTCCACCTCGTCGAGGAGCGTGTGGATGACCTGGGCGCAGCGGTTCAGGTTCTCGACGAGGACGCCGAACTCCCCCGCGTACTGCTCCCGGAGCGGCGGCGGCGTCTCGCCGCGCGCCATGCGGTCGATCATCTCGGCGGCCCGGCGCACCGGCTGGACGAAGCGCTCCATCATCGCGTTGACGTCGGCGATGAGCGCGCCGTTCTGGCCAGTGTAGCGCGACGGATCGGCCCGGACGTCGAGCCGCCCCTCCGTGGCGGCGGCGATCAGGAGCTTGAGGTCGGCGTTCCGCTGCCGGCTGACCTCTATCAGCCCGTTGACGTCGTTCCTCAGGTCGGCGAAGCGGCCCCGCAGGTCGTCGTCCACCGGGGGCGGCTGCTCGCCGGCAGCGAGCCGCCGGATCCGGTCCGACGTCGCCTCGATGGGCTTCACGACGGCGTCGAGGAGCGCGTTGATGCGCCCCATCATCACGCCGTTGTAGCCGGGGTAGCGCGCCACGTCGGCGCGGACGTCGATCCTCCCCTCGCTGGCCGCGTCGATGAGCGCCTTGAGGTCGGTGTTCCGCCGGATGACGACGTCGATCACCCCGTTGAGCGCGTTCCGCTGCCGGTCGAGGTCGCCGTGGAACGGCGTGGTCAGCGGCTCGGGCAGGTCGCCGCGCGAGATCCGCTCGATCCCCACGAGGACCTTGTCGAAGGGGGAGGCGAAGGCGTCGATCGTCGCGTTGAGCCCGAGGACGATGGGGCGGAACTCCGGGTCGATCTGCCCCGCGTCGCCGCGGATGGAGAGCTTCCCGGCGGCGACGGCGTCCCGGACGCGGGCGACCTCGCCGAGCGTCTCGTGGATCGCGCCGCCGACCATCCGCGAAACGAGGAGGCCGGAGAGCGCGACGACGAAGCCCATGGCGGCCCCGACGGTGGCGCCGACCCACGCACCGGTCCCGAGGCCGAAGGTCTCGGCGAGCCAGCTGCTCGAGCCCGCGACGAAGACGACGACCCCGGCGAGGACCGACGAGGCCAGGATCTTGTTGCCGATGGTGAGCCCGTGACGCACGAAAGGACCTCCGAGGCGCTGCGCGCGCCGAATGCCCCCCCCGGGACGGTGCGTCAGGTTAGCACCTGCGCAAGGCCGGGCAATTCGCCGCGACCACGTTTCCTCGGCGCGGCGGCCTACAGGTAGGCGCCGTAGTCGAGCCGGACGCGCAGGTACAGGTCCGCCGTGACGTCTGCGTACCAGATCCCCACAGGCGTCGTGGGGCTGCCCGTGAACTCGGCCCGCACGGTGATCTTCCCGGCGTCGAGGTAGGGCTTCAGGTCGGCGCCCGTGCTGCTCGTCGCTGTGACGGACTTCATCGCTGACGTCGTGTGGGGGTTGGTGTACTCGACGAGGACGAGGTCGGGCAGCCCAGCGCGGAAGGCCGTGACCTTGACGGTGTCGAAGCTGTCGAAGTCGTTGAACGGCCCGCTCCGCAGCGTGATGCTCATCTGGTTCAGCTTCAGGTCGTAGTCGACGTTGGGCTCGTTGATCGCCGGGACGTTCGCCCCGACGTCGAAGGTGATGTCCTGCGACGCCGATCCGACGACAGAGGGAAACTGGTACTCCGGCAGCGTCACCGCGACGCTCGGCATCTCCAGCTCGGCGAAGAGGACGGGGCCGCCGCAGCCGGCGAGGGCGAGGGCGAGGGACGTGGTGATCAGGGTTCGTGCGCGCATGGTCGTCGCCTCGCTCAGAGGTAGAAAAGGACGCCGAGCTTCAGGGAGGGGAGCGTCGCCCTGAACCTGGGGTCGGCGATCTGGACGGTGGCCGTCTGGGTGCCGCTCGACGTCGCGTAGGTGTTGGTGGCCTGCGAGGCGCCGCGGACCGTGGTCCAGAGGTACGAGATCCCCGCCCGCAGGAAGAAGACGAAGCGGCGCGACGAGCCGAGCTCGATCCCGAGCTGCGCGTTGGCGTAGTTGTAGCCGACCTTCTCGAGCAGGGGCCGCATCTCCGTCGGCACCCCGGCGCTCCTGTCGGCGACCCAGGACATGTCCGCGTCGAAGTAGTGGCCCACCTCGAGGTTGAACGTCGGGTCGATCCGCCAGTGGAACGGGGCGACGCCGACGCCCCCCTGCAGGCCGTAGCCGAAGTAGTTCCAGCTGCCCCCCGCGGAGAGCCGCATCCAGTCGAGCGGCCGGAAGACGCCGCTCAGGACCGCGCCGTCGGGGACGCCGGCCGCGGCCGACACGCCGAAGCGCGGGAAGGTGGCGCTGGTGGAGCTAGCCGACTCCGGCGTTGCCGGAGCGGGGTCGCTCGCCGCCGCGAGCGCGGGTGAGAGCAGGGCGAGCAGGAGCAGGTGTCGCATGTAGCCTCCGGATGGTGCCTTCTACCGTGACCCGCAACATAGCCCGGCGGACACACGGCCGCTCCACGCGCGTCCGCTCGCGCGATGTAAAGAGGTGTGGGCCTGCGCTGGCGCGGGGGGCCGTTTTCGGCGATGAAGGAGGGCGTGGCGCTCCCCTCCGTCCTGCATCGCTTCGAAGTGCAGCTCTCCCACGTCGACCGCGGGATCGAGCAGCAGCTCTCCATCTCCGCCGCGCGCCACCCCTCGGAGACGCCGGAGCGGCTCTGGCTCCGCGTGCTCGCGTGGCTCTGGCAGTGGGAGGAGGGGATCACCTTCGGTCCTGGCTTGTGCGAGCCGGACGCCCCCGACGCCTTCGTCGCGTCGCCGCGAGGAGGCTTCTCGCTGCTGGTCCGCGTCGGCAAGCCTGAGCCGGAGCGGATCGACAAGGAGGTCGCGCGCAACTCCGGGGCGCGCGTCGCGGTCCTCTTCGACTCGCCGAAGCGGCTGGAGTCGTTCGTGGAGGAGGCGCGCTCGCTCGGCCTCACCCGCGCAGGGCGCGCCGAGCTCGCGGCCGTGGATGCCACGTTCCTGACGGCGCTCGCGGCCGACGATTCCAGGCGCGCGAAGGTGTCCGTGACCATCGTGGGGGATCACTTCTACGTGATCGACGCGGCAGGGCGAGCGCTCGATTCGCCTCTCCACCGGGCGAGCCTCCAGTAACTCCGAGGGGTTACCCCCGCGGGGCTCCACTGTGGCGGTTTTGGAGTGCGCCAGCACACAGTCACGTTACATTTGAGACTAAGTGGACTACATATGTCCGGCTTCCATTCGGGCGGTTCGAAGCGACCGTTTCCCGGCTGGGTGGCTCACAGGTGTGGGAACGAGACATGAACGAAGCCGACCAGCTCCGCGAGCTCTCCGAACAGAAATACAAGTACGGCTTCGTGACGGAGATCGACTCCGACACGCTCCCCGCGGGGCTGTCCGAGGAGACCGTCCGGCTCATCTCCGCGAGGAAGGGTGAGCCCCAGTTCATGCTCGACTGGCGGCTCAAGGCGCTGCGCCACTGGCTCACGATGAAGGAGCCGACCTGGGCCAACGTCCACTACCCGAAGATCGACTACCAGAAGATCGTCTACTACGCGGCGCCGCGCGCGCAGAAGAAGCCCGGCTCGATGGACGAGGTCGATCCCGAGGTGAAGCGGGCCTTCGAGAAGCTGGGCATCCCGCTGGAGGAGCAGGCGCGGCTCGCCGGCGTGGCGGTGGACGCCGTGTTCGACTCGGTCTCGGTCGCGACCACCTACAAGGGGAAGCTGGCGGAGAAGGGGATCATCTTCTGCTCCTTCTCCGAGGCGGTGCGCGAGCACCCGGCGCTCGTCGAGAAGTACCTCGGCTCCGTCGTCCCCCACACCGACAACTTCTTCGCGGCGCTCAACAGCGCGGTCTTCTCGGACGGCAGCTTCATCTACATCCCGAAGGGCGTGCGCTGCCCGATGGACCTCTCCACCTACTTCCGGATGAACGCGCGCGACACCGGCCAGTTCGAGCGGACGCTGATCGTCGCCGACGAGGGGGCCTACGTCTCCTACCTCGAGGGCTGCACCGCGCCGATGCGCGACGAGAACCAGCTGCACGCGGCGGTGGTCGAGCTGGTCGCGCTGGACGGCGCCGAGATCAAGTACTCGACGGTGCAGAACTGGTACCCGGGCGACGCCGAGGGGCGGGGCGGGATCTTCAACTTCGTCACGAAGCGCGGCAAGGCGATGAACCGCTCCAAGATCTCCTGGACGCAGGTGGAGACCGGCTCGGCCATCACCTGGAAGTACCCGTCCTGCATCCTGCTCGGCGACGACTCGGTGGGGGAGTTCTACTCGGTCGCGATCACGGCCAACCGGCAGCAGGCCGACACCGGCACCAAGATGATGCACGTCGGGAAGAACACGCGCTCGACCATCATCTCGAAGGGGATCAGCGCCGGGAGGGGGCAGAACACCTACCGCGGGCTCGTGAAGATCGCCAAGGGCGCCACCGGCGCGCGCAACCACTCGCAGTGCGACTCGCTGCTGATCGGCGACCAGTGCGGCGCCCACACCTTCCCGTACATCGAGGTGCGCCACCCGAGCGCCACGGTCGAGCACGAGGCGAGCACCTCCAAGATCGGCGAGGACCAGCTCTTCTACTGCCGGCAGCGCGGCATCTCGCAGGAGGACGCCGTCTCGATGATCGTGAACGGGTTCGCGAAGCAGGTGCTCAAGGAGCTGCCGATGGAGTTCGCGGTCGAGGCGCAGAAGCTGCTCGGACTGAGCCTAGAGGGGAGCGTGGGATGAGCAGCTTCGGAGCCGTTCGATGCCGCGCAGAAGCGTGGGGGCTGAGCCTCGAAGGGAGCGTGGGATGAGCGGTCTGCTGTCGGTGAAGGGGCTGCGCGCGCGGATCGGCGACCGCGAGATCCTCAAGGGGCTGGACCTCGAGATCCGGCCCGGCGAGGTCCACGCGATCATGGGGCCAAACGGCTCGGGGAAGAGCACGCTCTCCGCGGTGCTGGCCGGCCGCGCGGACTACGTGGTGACCGCCGGGACCGCGACGCTCGACGGCGACGATCTCCTGTCCCTCCCGCCCGAGCAGCGGGCCGCGAAGGGCGTCTTCCTCGGCTTCCAGTACCCGGTGGAGATCCCCGGGGTCGCGAACCTCTACTTCCTCCGGACGGCGCTCAACATGCTCCGGAAGGCGCGCGGCGAGGAGGAGCTCGACGCGATCGACTTCCTCCAGCTCGCGAAGGAGAAGATGAAGCTGGTCGCGCTCGACCCCGCCTTCGGCCAGCGGTCGGTGAACCAGGGCTTCTCCGGCGGCGAGAAGAAGCGGAACGAGGTCTTCCAGATGGCGGTCCTGGAGCCGCGCCTCGCGATCCTCGACGAGATCGACAGCGGCCTCGACATCGACGCGCTCAGGCACGTCGCCGACGGCGTGAACGCGCTGCGCTCCCCGGACCGCTCGATGCTCCTCATCACCCACTACCAGCGGCTCCTCGACCACGTCGCCCCCGACGTGGTCCACGTGATGGCCGCGGGGCGCATCGTGAAGACGGGCGGGCGCGAGCTGGCGAAGGAGCTGGAGAAGACCGGCTACGAGCTGTACGGCGAGCAGGGGGCCGCGAAGCCGGAGGCGGCCGCGCGATGACGCCGCTCGAGGAGAGCCTGCAGCGGGCGCTGACCGCCGGCGTGGCGGGCGGGCCGGACTGGCTCCGCGAGGTGCGGGAC
>JBAVTL010000444.1:0-4547 GCA_049696175.1 Anaeromyxobacteraceae bacterium | reverse complement strand
GCGCAGGCCGCCGGGGAGGAGGGATTCACGCAGCCGCGCGGCGGCCGCGTTCACGTCGAAGCCGGGCTTGGAAGCGCCGACGCCCGCCTCTGGCCCTACGAGATCGCGCAGCTGGGTGAGCCGCGCCTCCTCCTGGGGCGTGAGAGGGCCGGACTGCCGCTTCTGCTCTAGCAGGCGGTATTCCTTCAACACGCTGCGCTGATCCGCCATGAAAGTCCTTCCGTGCAGCGAGAGCGCCGAGCGGCTCCATCCCGCAGAAACAAATGATACCTCCAAGCCGCGGGTTACCAAAGGCTGCGCCGCCTTGATTTCGTGAGGCGCGGCGGCCATGTATGTGGCCTCGATGGCCCGTCCCAGACCTCGCGAACCCGGCGTCCGTCCGCCGATCCAGCCCGGATCGTTCCTCCCGATGTTTCCGGAGGAGCTCGCCGCGCGGGGGTGGAGCGAGCTCGACGTCCTCCTCGTGACGGGCGACGCGTACGTGGATCACCCGGCCTTCGGCGCCGCGGTCATCGGACGTGTCCTGGAGGCGCAGGGGCTCAAGGTAGGGATCGTCGCCCAGCCGGACTGGCGCAGCACGCGCGACGTGGCGCGGCTCGGGCGCCCGCGCCTCTTCGTGGGCATCACCTCGGGCGCGATGGACTCGATGGTGAACCACTACACGGCCCACAAGCGACGGCGCTCCGACGACGCCTACACGCCGGGCGGCGCGGCCGGGCGGCGCCCCGATCGCGCGGCGGTCGCCTACGCCAGGTTGGCGCGGGAGGCGTTCGGTCCCACGACGCCGATCGTCCTCGGCGGCATCGAGGCGTCCCTCAGGCGGCTCGCCCACTACGACTACTGGGAGGATCGGATCCTGCCGTCCATCCTCGTCGCGTCGGGCGCGGACCTCCTCGTCTACGGGCAGGGGGAGAAGCCGATCGTCGAGATCGCGCGGCGCCTCTCGATGGGGGAGGACGTCTGCGGCCTGGTGGACGTGGCCGGGACGGCGGTGGCGGTCGCAGATCGGGCGCTCGCGGGGCTGGAGGAGCGGGCGCGCGGCGTCGTGGAGCTCCCGTCCTTCGAGGAGGTCGAGAAGGACAGGGGGCGCTACGCCGAGTTCGCGCGGACGTACCGCATGGAGCAGAACGCCGAGAACGCGCGGGTCCTCGTGCAGCCCCAGCGCCGCGGCGACGGCCCGCTCGTGGTGGTCAACGAGCCGATGGCGCCCCCGACGACCGAGGAGCTCGATCGCGTCGCCGAGCTGCCGTACGTCCGCGAGGCCCACCCGTCATACGGCGGCGCCCACATCGCCGCGCTGGAGCAGATCCGCTGGTCGATCCAGATCGTCCGCGGCTGCGCGGCCGGCTGCGCCTTCTGCTGCATCACGGAGCACCAGGGGCGCGACGTCTCGAGCCGGTCGGAGGCGTCGATCCTGCGCGAGCTCGCGGCGCTCACGGCCCAGGAGAAGTTCCGCGGCACGGTGACCGACCTCGGCGGGCCGACGGCGAACATGTGGCGGATGGGCTGCGCGAGCGCCGAGGCGCACGCGAAGTGCCACCGGCTCTCCTGCGTACACCCGTCGGTCTGCCGCTTCTTCGCCCACGACCACGGCCCGCTCGTGGAGCTGTACGCGCACGCGAAGGCGGTGAAGGGGGTGAAGCACCTCTTCGTCGGCTCGGGCGTCCGGTACGACCTCGCGCAGGCGGACGAGAAGAACGGCGAGCGCTACCTCGAGGCGCTCGTCGCGAGCCACGTCTCCGGGCAGCTCAAGGTCGCGCCCGAGCATGTCTGCGCGCCGGTCCTCGCCGTGATGCGAAAGCCGGGGCTGGAGAGCTTCGAGCGGTTCCGGAAGGACTTCGCGCGGCTCACGAAGCAGGCGGGGAAGGAGCAGTACCTCGTCCCCTACTTCATCTCGTCACACCCCGGCTCGACCCTGGAGGACGCCGTCCAGCTCATGGAGTACCTCCAGGCGAACCGCTGGAAGCCTCAGCAGGTCCAGGACTTCATGCCGACGCCGATGACGCTCGCGTCGGACATGCACTGGACCGGCCTCGATCCGATCAGCGGCAAGCCCGTCGCGGTGGTGAAGGACATGGAGGAGAAGCGGATGCAGAAGGCGCTCATCCGCTGGGGCGATCCCGACAACCGGCCGCTCGTCGAGAAGGCGCTGAGGCTCACCGGCAGGTTGGCGCCGGGCAAGCGGATGGGGGGCGGGACGCGGATGGCCGGCGACGGCGCGCGGCCACCCTGGGCCCGGAGGGGAACGCGCGGGCCGGGGGCGAAGGGCGGCGGGCGCTAGTCCTCCACGATGGGCTGCGGACCGGGGACGATGCCGGCGATGTCCGGATCGACGCCGCTGGCGGCGCCGGGGTCGCGCGTCTCCTTCTCGCGCTTCCGCTGCTCCTTCTTCTCCAGCTTCTTGCTCTGGTAGTCCCGGCGGGACGCTTCCTTCTGGCGCTTCGTGGTTCCTGGGTTGAACGCCATGGCGTCCTCCTGTCGTTGTGCCCCGGCCAGCCACACGCCGATCCTCCCCCGCCGGGGAGCCGGGGGGCGGGGTAGGAAATAGTCCGTCGCGGGCCCCACGTCAAAGCCCGTTGCGCCGCGGCGAAGGGACTACCGCGGTAGGATGCGGGCCGGAGGCGAACCATGGCGAACGCGAACGGCATCCAGGGGCAGGGCGAGTCGCTGCGGCGGGCGCTCCGCTGGCTCTCGGAGCGGAGGCAGGAGGAGCCCACGGCGCCCCGGCTGAAGCTCATCGAGGAGGCGGCGCTCCGCTTCGACCTGACGCCGGCCGAGGCTGACTTCCTGGTGATGGAGTGGAAGGAGGGGTAGCGGCTAGTCTGCCGGCCGCCATGACCGACGAAGCCCGCCGCGCCCGCCACCTCCGCCTCGTCGAGGCGGACCACCAGCACCTCTGGCACCCCTTCACGCAGATGGAGGAGTGGCTCGCCGAGGAGCCGGTCGTCATCGACTCGGCGGACGGGGTGCACCTCGTCGACACGCTCGGGAACCGGTACCTCGACGGGGTCTCCTCCCTCTGGTGCAACGTCCACGGCCACCGGGTCCCCGAGATCGACGCCGCCATCCGTGCGCAGCTCGATCGCGTCGCCCACACCACGCTCCTCGGGCTCGCCTCGACCGCGTCGATCGAGTGCGCCGAGGAGCTGCTCCGCTGGACGCCGAAGGGGCTCACCCGCGTCTTCTTCTCCGACGCGGGGGCGACCGCCGTCGAGATCGCGCTCAAGATGGCGTACCAGCACCACCAGCTCCGCGGCGACACGGCGCGCACTGAGTTCGTCGGGCTGCGGGGCGCCTACCACGGCGACACGATCGGCTCGGTCTCGCTCGGCGGGGTGGACCTCTTCCACCGGATCTTCAAGCCGCTCCTCTTCGACGTCCACCACGCCCCGCAGCCGTACTGCTACCGCTGCCCGCTCGCGAAGCGCTGGCCGGAGTGCGGCATGGCCTGCGCCGACGAGGTCGAGCGCATCCTGGAGCAGCGCGCCGGGAAGGTCGCCGCGCTCGTGATCGAGCCGCTCGTCCAGGGGGCCGACGGCATGATCACCCAGCCGCCCGGCTACGTCCGCCGGATGCGTGAGCTGTGCGATCGGCACGGCGTGCTGCTCGTCTGCGACGAGGTGGCGACCGGCTTCGGGCGCACAGGCAAGATGTTCGCGGTGGAGCACGAGGGCGTCGTCCCGGACCTCATGACGGTGGCGAAGGGGATCAGCGGCGGCTACCTGCCGCTCGCGGCGACCCTCACGACCGAGCGGATCTTCGAGAGCTTCCTCGGCCCGTTCGACTCGCAGCGCACCTTCTTCCACGGCCACACCTACACCGGGAACCCGCTCGCCTGCGCCGCGTCGGTCGCCTCGATGCACCTGTTCCGCGACAAGGGGATCGTCCAGGCGCTGCCGGGGAAGGTCGCCGCGCTCACCCGGGCGCTCGCGCCGGCCGCGGGCATGGCCCACGTCGGCGAGGTCCGGCAGCGGGGACTCATGGTGGGGATCGAGCTCGTCCGCGATCGCGCGACGAAGGAGGAGTACGCCTACGGGGTGCGCGCCGGCCACCGCGTCTGCACGGAGGCGCGGAAGATGGGGGCCATCCTGCGTCCGCTCGGGAACGTCGTCGTCCTGATGCCGCCGCTCGGGATGACGGAGCCCCAGCTCGGCGAGCTGGCGGGCATCGCGCTCGCCTGCATCGAGAAGGTGACGGCGACCATCTAGCTCCCCCACCGGGGGAGAGCGACCAGCACCACGCTGAACTTCCCCTCTCCCCCACCGGGGGAGAGGGACAGGGTGAGGGGGCAATGCGAGGATACTTCGTCACCGCCACGGACACCGGCGTCGGCAAGACAGAGATCGCCTGCGCCATCCTCCGCGCCGCCCGCGCCGCCGGGCTCGACGCGGTCGGGATGAAGCCGGCCCAGGCCGGCGACTCGCCCGGCGAGCCCTCCGACGCCGAGCGGCTTCGCGACGCGAGCGATCGCGTCGAGCCGCTCGAGGCGATCTGCCCCTACTCGCTCGCCGCCCCGCTCGCGCCCGCCGTCGCGGCCCGGCTCGAGG
>JBAVTL010000443.1:0-3082 GCA_049696175.1 Anaeromyxobacteraceae bacterium | reverse complement strand
GTGGCGCGCTGCGCCGAGCCCGTGGTGGCGAACGTCGAGGTGAGCGGCGGCGCCGTCGTCGCCATGGCGGTGAGCCGGATCGCCGACGTCTACACCGCCGCGCCGGTCCTCGTGCCCCTGGAGCTTCGACCCGAGGGCGGTGAGCTGTGCGTGCGTGGGGTGACGCCGGAGGGCCCGTTCGAGCTGATCCGGACGATCGCGCCGCAGGACCCGGGGACGGGGCAGGGCGCGGTCGCCGTGCTCTTCGCGAGGGAGCGGGTGGAGGAGTGCGAGCTGGGGATCGCGGCGGGGGTCGACGCCGCGCCGAAGGAGCTGGAGCTGGAGAGGCTCGGCCTCGACTTCCAGATCGCGACGCGGAAGACGTCGTGGCTGGCCGTCTCCGAGACGCCGACGGTCGACCCGGGCAAGCCGACGCGCCGCTTGCTCGTTCCCCAGAACTTGCCGCGCGGGATGTCGGCGGACAAGCTGGGGATCGGCACCACGCCCGAGCCCTACGAGTCCTGCACGGTGCTCTACCAGTCGGCCGTGCCTGACGCGTACGACAGCAGGCTGGAGCAGTCGGACGACGCTCCCGCCCGGTCCGGCTTCCGTCTCTACCAGAGCGCGCGGGTTCCGGCCGCGCCGCGCAGCGCCGTCGCACCGATGGTGGCGCCGGCGAATGGCGTGTTCGGGTTGGTGATGCTCGGCGCCGGGGAACGGATCGTCATCGAGGTGCCGATCGCGCTCTCGATGCGGTTCCGTCCGGAGGACGCCGTGACTGTGCGCCTCCCGGACGGCGCCGAGCGGAAGGCGAGGCTCGTGAGGGGCGCCAGCACGGCCGAGTGCGACCTGGTCCCCGGACAGCGGCTGCGGCTGGTCCTGGAGCCGTGGGAGGCGGGGACGGCGTGGCCGCTCACGGTGCCGGGGACGGTCGTGGAGGTGGACCTCACGCCGGGGGCGATGAGGGTGGGGTTCAGGCGGAGGTGAGGGCTAACCCCCGCGCCTGACGCCCTCAGGAAGATCTGCTTGCCGCCGAGCCTGCCACTCGCCACCATCCGACCGATGGCGAAACCGAAGCCGAGCCCCATACACGACCTCGTCGAGATACGCCGGCGCCTCCTCACCGCGGTCGCGGCCGATGATCTCCTCTTGGATCTCCTCGTCCTCAAGGGCGGCAACGCCTTGGAGCTGATTCACCGCATCGGCGAGCGGGCCTCCCTCGACCTCGACTTCTCCATGGAGGCGGACGTCACTGACGCTCGCGAGCTGGGCGGTAACGTCGAGTCGATGCGCCGGCGCTCTATCGAGCTGACCGGCAGCCATCAGCGGATCTTCAAGATCGACATCAGCAAGTACGAGTACTGCCGCGGTCACATGACGGCCAACGTGGACCAGTATGAGCTGCACGTCTACACGCCCGCCATGATCGCCGCGGAGAAGCTCCGCGCCGTCTGCCAGCAGATGCCCGAGTACGCGCAGCGGCGGAACCCGGCCCCCAGGCCGCGAGACTTCTACGACATCCACGCCGTCGTCATGCGCGCGGGTGTTCGGCTCCAGGACGAGCGCGAGCTGGTTCGGCAGATGTTCGCCGCCAAGGACGTGCCGTGGGTGTTCCTGGCGCTCATCGGCCGGGATCGGGACCGCGACTTCCATCGCCAGGGGTGGGCGGCGGTGGTTGAGAGCGTGCGGGGAGAGCTGCGCGACTTCGACTACTACTTCGACTTCGTCGCCGCCGAGGCGTCGAATCTACATGCCCTCGGGGAAGCGTAGCCGCCACTCGGGCGAGTACGAGGTTGGCCCCATCTTGTGGCTCAGGAAGAAGTCGAAGTTGAGGCCGAGCTGCTTCAGCTTCTCGAGCTTCGCAGGGTCGACGCCGGCGCGCTCCAGGTAGAACCCGATCGCCTGGTGGTAGGGGTAGAGGTAGCCTAGCTGCTTGAGCGTCGCGACCAGCGTGTTGATCGAGATCCGATCCTTCGCAGCGCGGTAGGCCTTGGCGACCTCGAAGACGCCGCCGGCGTAGGCGGGGCGAACAGTGATGTCGATGAGCGTCCGCTCAAGCTTCGTGACGTCGAGCCGCTCACCCGCGGGGCCGGCCAGCTCGCTCACCTCGAGCCGGTTGGTGTTCTTGCCGCTCAAGAGAACGAACCGGTTCCCCTCCCACCCGAACACGTAGGTGGAGGCGCGCTGTGCGTTCGCGAACGCCCGGTTGAGCCCCTCCTGCGAGAGCGGGAGGGTGGGCGGCGGCTTCGGGCTCTGCTCCTTGTTCACGTAGACGGTCTTCGGAATCTGGTCGGTGAGGCCGTGCAGAAACACGGCGGTACCGTGCGAGAGGTAGGCGCCGGCCCGAAGAGACAGGCCGAGGGAGAAGAGGGAGACCGGTCCCCAGACGTAGCGGGTGACCGCTGCCGGCGCGTTCTCAGGGGCCGCGAAGCGAACGCGCGTGAGCCCGTGCGATCCTAGGAAGTCGATGAAGCGAGTTGCCGAGACCGACACCGAGAGCTGGCCGCTCTGGGTGGCATTGCTGATGATCGAGCCAAGGTCGCGCCGAGTGAAGACGCGATGCGGGACGTCATCTAGTAGTCGCAGGATCGCCTTCTGCGACTGCTTGCTCAGCCCCCCCGCCTCGGCGCGTTGGTCCTGCATGCTAGGTATATATACCAAGCTTGTAGGACCAGGGCGAAACTGACGAGGCTGGAGACATCAACGGTATATATACCATTGATGTCTCGACCCGACGCGGGAGCCGATGCAAGGGTTCTAGGCTAGGTATATATACCAAGCCTAAACCCTTGGACTGCCACAGGTAATTCGTGGTCCGCTACCTGAGCCCGTAGAGGTACAGGACGGCCGCCCATCCGCTCGGCATGAGCCTTGGCGCCTCGTCGAGCTCCTCCGCGTAGGTCACCGCCATGGTGAGGAAGTAGCGGGCGTGGAAGAGGTCGTCGTTAGAAGCCAATGGCAACCCCTTCCTTCCCCTTGCACGTCACCTCTCCCTCCAGCTCAGCGAGGAGAGCCGCGACGCTCCATGATCCCCCGAGCGTCGCGGCCCGCCTCGCCACCACCGCGAAGTCGCCGGGCGTGAGCGCGCCGAGCCGCCGGAGGG
>JBAVTL010000442.1:0-1529 GCA_049696175.1 Anaeromyxobacteraceae bacterium | reverse complement strand
GGCTGGAGGCGCGGCGGATCGAGCGGGCCGGCGGCCGCCCGGGCCCCGTCCTGGCGGCGCAGCGGCTGGTGGCCGAGCGGCTGGTCTACGGCAAGGTGCGCGCGATCTTCGGCGGTCGCCTCCAGTTCTTCGTCTCCGGGAGCGCGCCCCTCTCGCGCGACGTCGCCGAGTTCTGGGACGCGATGGGCGTGGAGATCCTGGAGGGCTACGGCCTGACCGAGTCGTCGGCCGCGACCCACTGCAACCGCCCCGGCGAGAACCGCGTCGGCTCCGTCGGCAGGCCGTTCCACGGGATCGAGGCCCGGCTCGCCGAGGACGGCGAGGTGCTGATGCGCGGGCCGTGGATCATGCGCGGGTACCGGGGGCTGCCGGAGGCGACCGCCGAGGCGCTCGACGCCGACGGCTGGCTCCACACCGGGGACATCGGCACCCTCTCGCCGGACGGGTACCTCTCCATCACTGATCGCAAGAAGGACCTGATCAAGACCTCGGGCGGAAAGTTCGTCTCCCCCACGGAGGTCGAGGCGCGGCTCAAGGCCCTCTCGCCGCTCGTCGCGAACGTGCTGGTGCACGGCGACCGGCGGAGCTTCGTCAGCGCGCTCGTGACGCTCGACCCCGAGGCGTGCAGAGTCTGGGCAGGGCGACACGGACTCGGCTCGCTCGGGCCGGAGGCGCTCGCCGCCCACCCGCTCCTGCGCGCGCGGCTCCAGCGCGACGTCGACAAGCTGAACGCCAACCTGCCGCGCTTCGCGACGGTGAAGCGCTTCGCCGTGCTGCCGCGGGACTTCAGCGAGGCGGAGGGGGAGCTGACGGCTTCCCAGAAGGTGAAGCGCAAGGTGGTCGAGCAGCGGCACAGGGCCGCGCTCGACGCCATGTACGACTGACGTGCGGCCTATTTGACGCTCGCCCCTTCCGCTGCGACCATCCGGGCAGGATCGCGGGATCGGGAGGCCCGCGCCGATGGCGTCTCGAACGTCGTTCTCCAGCCGCCGGTTGAGCTGGCTCGTCGCCGTCGCCGTCATCGGCGCTGCTCCTGTCGTCGCGCGCGGCGCCGTCCCGGTCGGCCTCTACCCGCTTCAGGTCGAGGGGCTCTCGGAGGGGGAGCGGGCCGAGGTCCAGGCGATCCTGGAGTCGGCGCTGCAGGGCTCCGCTGCGCGGGGCGTGCTGGAGCCGAGATCGCCCCTCCTCGTGCCGGGGAGCTGCAAGGCGCCGATCACCACCGGCTGCGTGGCGACGCTGGCGAGGGGAGGGGTCGTCCTCTACGCCAAGGCCAAGCGGCGCGGCGCACAGCTCCAGGTCACCGTCCTCCTGGTGGACGCAGCGGGGCGCAGGACGCGGGCCGCTGCCTTCCCGATCGACCTCTTCATCCAGAACCTCCGCCCCGCCAACGACGCGCTCGCGTCGGTGGAGGCGGAGCTGGCGGCCGGCGCGCTGGAGGATCCGACGCCTCCTCCTCCGCCTCCCGGCGGGCGGACACAGGTCGCCGCGCCGGTCGCGCCCGCGCCACCGTCACCTCCCGCGCCCACGCC
>JBAVTL010000441.1:0-2890 GCA_049696175.1 Anaeromyxobacteraceae bacterium | reverse complement strand
GCGCCCCACCGCGTACAGGACCGCCAGCTCGCCGCAGGCGCCCGGGTCGCCGATCTCGCAGGCCTTGGTGAGCAGCGCCGCGCCGAGCCGATCGTCCTGCTCGACGCCGACCCCCAGGAAGTGATCGCGCCCGAGCTCGCGGCAGGCCGTCGAGTAACCCCGCCCGCAGCGAGCGGCGAGATCGGCGGGATCGTCCTCGGTCCTGAGGGTCGCCGTCGGCCCCCCTGCAGCCGCGCAGGCGGTGAGGAGCGATGCGGCTGCGAGGACGGTGAATCTCATCTCGGGTTCCTCCAGGCTTCGGGCCGGCAGGGACTGGAATAGCACGGCTAAACCGACGCTGGACGCAGAAGGGCTCGATCCGGAGCCCGCGTCCCGCTATGGATGCGGGCTCATGCTCAGGAAGATCGTTCAGATAGACGAGGCGAAGTGCGATGGATGCGGCCAGTGCGTGCCGTCGTGCGCCGAGGGCGCGATCGCGATCCGGGACGGCAAGGCGACGCTGGTGGGCGAGGTGCTCTGCGACGGGCTCGGCGCTTGCCTCGGCGAGTGCCCCCGGGGCGCCATCTCCGTCGTCGAGCGCGAGGCCAAGCCCTTCGACGTGAAGGCCGTGAAGGCCCGTGTCGCACCTGCGGCGCACGCTCTTCCACCGGCGGGGGCGAGCCTGCCCGAGCCGCGATCGCCGTCACGTCCGGTCCTCTCGGTCCTCTCGGGAGGGGGGGGTGGCAAGAAGGCCGGCGGCGGCTGCCCGGGCTCACGGCCCATGACCCTGACGCGCGCGGCGCCGGGGCCAGCGAGCGCCGGCCCCACGTCCGGCCAGAGCCAGCTCGGGCAGTGGCCGGTCCAGCTCCACCTCGTCCCCGTCGGGGCGCCGTATTTCCAGGGCGCCGACCTGCTCGTGGCGGCCACCTGCGCCCCGCTCGCCTACGCGCGCTTCCACGAGGACTTCCTCTCGGGGCGCGCGGTGGTGGTCGGCTGCCCCAAGCTCGACGACGTGGCCCCGTACGCAGAGAAGCTGGCCGGCATCATCTCGCAGGGCGGCGTGAAGAGCGTGACCGTCGTGCGGATGGAGGTCCCGTGCTGCGGGGGCATCACGCGGCTCGCGCGCGAGGCGATCGCCGCGACCGGCCTGGAGGTGCCGTTCCGTGAGGTGATCGTCGGGGTCGGGGGGAAGGTCCTCGGCTAGCCGAGGACCCGCACCGGCACGCGCCCGCGGACGGCGTTGACGAGCCAGAGCCGCGTCGCGCGCTGCAGGTCGCCGGCGCGGAGCGTCGCCTCCCGCACCTCGCCGCGCGCCAGCAGCTCGGCGCGCATCACCCCTGCGAGCAGGCCGCACCCGCGCGGCGGCGTCAGCTGGACGCCGTCGAGCTCCGCCACGAGGTTCCCGATCGTGAGCTCCGTCAGCTCCCCCTCCTCGTTCCAGAGGATCACGTCGAAGACGCCCGGGACCTCGGCGCGGCGCGCGTCGTAGGGCTCGCGCCGCGTCGTCTTGTGGAAGAGGCGGGGGTCGTCGCGGGACACCGGCCGCCGGGCGAGCGCCACGGGCGCCGGCGCCGTGGGTGGCGTTGGCAGCGACGCCGACTCGAGCTCGATCCTCCCCGCCCGCGCGACGAGCCGCACCCTCCGCGACGCGCCGGCTGACTCGGCGGCGTGGCGCAGCAGGACCCGGCGGACCTCCTCGGGATCGACGGCGAGCCCCAGGTGGCGCGCGGAGTCCGCGAGGCGGGCGAGGTGGCCCGCCAGCAGCGGGTAGCGCCCCTGCTCCAACCGCAGCGTCTCCACGAGCCCGATCCCCGGATCGTCGGCGAGGAGGAACTCCCCCTTGGAGAGCGCCTCTCGCCACTCCTCCGCAGCGTCGGAGCCCCAGGTGATCCCACCGCCCACGCCACACGCGGCCTCGCCGGCGGCGAGATCGAGCTCGACGGTGCGGATGGCCACGCTGAAGGCGGCGTCGCCCCCGGGGCGCACGACGCCGATGGCGCCGCAGTAGGCGCCGCGCGGGCTCACCTCGAGGGCGGCGATGATCCGCGCTGCGCGCACCTTCGGCGCGCCGGTCACCGATCCGCAGGGGAAGAGCGCCCCGAAGAGCGTCGCCAGGCCGACGCCGGGCGCGAGCCGCGCCTCCACCGTAGACACGAGCTGGTGCACGGTGCGGTACCGCTCGACGTCGAAGAGCCCCGTGACGCGCACGGTCCCGGGGAGCGCCACGCGCCCGAGGTCGTTCCGCAGCAGGTCGACGATCATCACGTTCTCGGCGCGGTCCTTCTCGCAGCCCTCGAGCTCCGCGACGATCCGGGCGTCCTCCTCGGTGAAGCGGCCGCGCCGGCGCGTCCCCTTCATCGGGCGCGCGACGACGCGGTCCCCGCGCCGCTCGAAGAAGAGCTCCGGGGACGCCGACACCACCGCGCGCTCCCCTGCCACGATGCACGCACCGTGACAGGCGCCCTGTCCGCCGAGGAGCCGCCGGTAGAGGCCGAACGGATCGCCCTCGAACCGGCCTCGCAGGCGGAACGTGAGGTTGACCTGGTACGCGCCGCCGGCGCCCAGCTCCTCGCGGATGGCCGCGACGCCGCGCGCGTGCGCGTCCTCGTCGATCTCCGGGACGAGCGGACCGAGCGCACCCGACGCGGGCTCGGACGGAGGCGTAGGGCCGTCGAAGAGGCCGAAGAGGGCGAGGGGGCCCGGCTGCGGCGGCTGCGCCCGGAGCGCCGCGTCGAACCCCGGCGCCGCCTCGTAGGCAACGTGCCCCACGCCCCACAGCCCCGCGCGGCAGGCCCGCTCGACCTCCTCGAGGAGCGGGGGGACCTCCTCGGGTGCGCGGGCCTCGAGGACGCGGACAGGGCGCTCGAAGGCGCAGGGGCCGAGCCCGGGGAAGTCGATCCGGGCCCTGAAC
>JBAVTL010000440.1:0-7430 GCA_049696175.1 Anaeromyxobacteraceae bacterium | reverse complement strand
CAGGTGGCCCGCGAGCGCGACGACGCGGCGGGCGAGCTGGAGCGGACCCGGCGCGAGCGGGACGAGCTGGCCTCGGCGAAGCGGGCGCTCGAGCAGGTCCACACCGCGCTCGCCCAGGCGCGGGCCCGGCTCGGCTAGGTGGCGCGGTGAAGAACGTCCCGCTGAACCCGGTCCTCGGCCAGATCCCGAAGAACCTCTCCGTGGAGCTGGAGGAGCGCCGCAAGGCGCTCGCCGCGCAGGGGAAGCGGCTCTTCGACTTCGGCCTCGGCGATCCGAAGGAGCCGACGCCTCCCTTCATCCGCGAGGCGCTCCGCGCCGCGGTCCCCGAGGTCTCGCAGTACCCGAGCGCCGCCGGGACCCCTGCCTTCCGCAAGGCGTGCGCCGGCTACGTGAAGCGGCGCTTCGGCGTCGAGCTCGATCCGGACGCGCAGGTGGCCCCCTGCGCCGGCGCGAAGGAGGCCATCTTCCACCTCCCGCTCGCCTTCGCCGGCGACCCGGCGCGGCGCAAGGTGGTCATGCCGGACCCCGGCTACCCCACCTACGACGTGGGTACGCGCTTCGCGGGGCTGGAGCCGGTGCCGGTCGCGCTCACCGCCGCCAACCGCTTCCTGATCGAGCCCGCGGCGCTGGGCGAGGCGGTGCTGCGCGAGACGCTGATCTTCTGGGTCTCGTACCCCCACAACCCCACCGGCGCGATCGCGCCCCGCGACTACCTCGAGCGCGTCGGGCGCGCGGCGAAGGAGCACGGCTTCATCGTCGCCTCCGACGAGTGCTACGCCGACATCTACTTCGGCGAGCGGCCGCTCTCGATGCTGGAGGTCCAGGTCGAGAACGTCATCGCGGTCCACAGCTGCTCCAAGCGGAGCGGGATGACAGGCTACCGCAGCGGCTTCATGGCCGGCGATCGGGAGCTCGTCGGCGTGCTCAAGCGTTTGCGCAGCCACCCCGGGCTCGCGTCGCCCGAGTTCGTCCCCGTGGCCGCGACGGCGGCCTGGAGCGACGACGCCCACGCCGCCGAGCGGCGGGAGACCTTCCGGAGGAAGCGCGACCGCTTCCTCCGCTTCTTCGCCGAGAAGGGGCTCGTCGCGGACGCGTCCGAGGCGACGCTCTACCTCTGGCTGCGCGTGCCGGCGGGGCGGACCGCCGCGAGCTACGCGCTCCGGCTGCTGGAGGAGGGGATCGTGGTCGCCCCGGGGACCGCCTTCGGGGCGGGCGAGGGGTATGTGCGCGTCGCGCTGGTGCCGACGCTGGACGAATGCGAAGAGGCCATCCGGGCCTGGTCGAGGATCGAGTGATGAGCGAGTGGAGCGACGTGGAGGCGCGGATCGCGGCCGCCTGGGCGGATCGCGGGCTGCTTGGGGAGACGGCGAACCGCGCGGCGGTCCTCGCGGCCGTCGACGGGCTCGATCGCGGCGTGCTGCGGATCGCCGAGAAGCGCGAGGGCGAGTGGAGGGTCAACGCCTGGCTGATGCAGGCCGTGAACCTCTACTTCGCGGTGACGTCGATGGAGGTCAGCGACTACGGCCCGTTCCAGACCCGCGACAAGATCCCGCTCAAGAAGGATCTGGAGCGTGCGGGCGTCCGGCTCGTGCCCGGCGGGATCGCCCGCTACGGGAGCTACCTCGCGCCCGGCGCGGTGCTCCTCCCGGGGTTCGTCAACATCGGCGCCCGCGTAGGCGCCGGCACGATGGTCGACACGTGGGCGACGGTCGGCTCCTGCGCGCAGGTGGGCGAGAACGTCCACCTCGCCGGCGGCGTCGGCATCGGCGGCGTGCTCGAGCCGCCCGGCGCCCGCCCGAACATCATCGAGGACGGCTGCTTCATCGGGAGCCGCTGCATCGTCGTCGAGGGGACGCTGGTCGAGGAGGAGTCGGTCCTCGGCGCCAACACCGTCATCACGGCCTCGACCCCGATCATCGACGTGACGGGGGCGAAGGAGGTCGTCTACAAGGGGCGCGTCCCCGCGCGCTCCGTGGTGATCCCCGGCACGCGGCCGAAGCAGTACCCCGCCGGTGTCTTCCACATCCCCTGCGCCCTGATCGTGGGCAAGCGCACCCCATCGACCGACAAGAAGGTCTCGCTCAACCAGGCGCTGCGCGACTTCGAGGTCCAGGTCTGATGCGTCGCCGCCCCCGCCCCGCGGAGGTGGCCGAGTCGCTGGCCGAGCGGGCGGAGGCGCTCTGCGCGATCTCCTCGCCGATCGGCGAGGAGGAGGAGCTCTGCGGGGAGCTGGAGACCTGGGCCCGGGCGCTCTTCCCGGCCGTCACGCGGGTGAAGAGCTCGCTCGTCGTCTGGGTGGACGGTTCTCCCTCCGATCGTCCCCTCCTGGCCCTCGTCGGCCACATCGACACCGTCCCCATCCACGAGCTGGACCGCGGGCGCCAGCCGCGGCGCGAGGGCGGGCGGCTCGTCGGTCCCGGCGCGTCCGACATGAAGGGCGGCGTGGCGGTGATGATGGAGCTCGCTGAGCGGCTGCCGCGCGCCGAGCGGTTCTGCGACCTCGTCCTCGTCCTCTACGCGCGCGAGGAGGGGCCCTTCGCCGAGAACGAGCTGGGGGACGTGCTGCGCGAGGTGCCAGCGCTCTCCCGCGCCGCGCTGGCGATCTGCCCGGAGCCGACCGACAACCTCCTGCAGCTCGGCTGCATGGGCTCGATCCACGCGACCTTCACCTTCACGGGGCGCGCGGCACACTCCGCCCGGCCGTGGCAGGGGGAGAACGCGATCCAGAAGGCGGGCGCGCTCCTCGCGGAGCTGCACGGGCGCGCGCCGCGCGAGGCCAGCTCCGGTGGGCACCTCTTCCGCGAGGTGCTCTCGGTCACCCGGATCGACGGCGGCCGCGCGCGGAACGTCGTCCCGGAGCGCTGCGCGCTCAACCTCAACTTCCGCTTCGCGCCCGACAAGACGCTGGAGGCGGCGAGCGACGAGCTGCGCGCGCTCGCGACGAGCCACGGCGCGGCGATCGAGCTCGTGGATCTGTCGCCCGCGTGCCCCGCCTACGGCGACGACCCGCTCGTAGTGCGGCTGCTCGCGCGGACCGGGGTGAAGGCCGAGCCGAAGCAGGCGTGGACCGACGTCGCCCGGCTCGCGGCGCAGGGGATCCCCGCCGTGAACTTCGGCCCCGGCACGACGAGCCAGGCCCACCAGCAGGGCGAGTGGCTCGACCTCGCCGAGCTGGCGCGGGGGTACGCCCTCTTCGAGAAGTTCCTGCGCAGCTGAAGCGCGGCGGCGATCGTCAGGGCGACATCAGCGTGTCCCAGGCGCCGCCGGACACCATCTGCTGGACCCAGTCGGCGAGCGACGTCGTGCCCACGAAGTGCGTGCCCATGTAGTCGACGGTCACAGGGTTCTCCTGGACGAGCGGCGTCAGCATCATGTGGTCCGTGCCGGTCTCGTAGAACACGCGGACGTTCACGGTCGGACGCAGGAAGTCCCACTCCAGGCGCCGGATGGCCGCCTCGAACTCCGCGCCGGTCGAGAGCGTGAACGGCGCCATCACGTGGTCCTGCGTGTGCGAGACGAAGGCGATCCGGTCGCTCGGGTGCATGTCGGAGAGCTCGGTGAAGGCCGAAGCGAGGTTGCTGCGGCAGCCGACGCAGAAGGGATCCGTGGCGACGCCGAGGTGCCATGCGTTGTACCAGGCGTCGCGCAGGTTGGCCGGCACGTCGTTGTTCACGAGCGCCGGCCCGGAGTCGTCGATCAGGTAGCCCAGCGCGCGCGGCCAGTACCAGCGGAAGGCCTCGTAGTTGACGAGCGCGCCGAAGCCACCGGCCGAGGAGCCGGCTACGACGAGCTTCCCCGGATTCGGGAAGGTCGCGGACAGGCGCTTCAGGTAGGCCATCACGTTGGCGTGGCCGACGTGGTGCCAGATCTCGCTGACCAGCATGTTGCCGTAGTCCGCCACGTTGTCGCCGCCGTGGACGTCCCCGGTGCAGTAGGGGACGAAGACGATCGTCGCGCCGGCCAGGGCAGCCGGGAGGTTGGCGCGGCTGGTGATGGAGCTGGGGATGAAGTTGGTAGCCTCGGTGATGAACTTGGCCTTGTCGAAGCTCTTGTCCACCGCCGTTCCGAGGGCGCAGGTCTCGTAGCTCCAGCACGCGCCGCCGCCGTCGAAGAAGACGAGCAGGTCTTTGCCGGTCCCCGGGCTGATCGCGAGCCCCGTCGCCGAGCCGTCGCCGCAGTACGCGACCTCGTCGGAGGCCGAGGTGCCGTCGAACGGGATCCACCACCAGCCGAGCCTGGCGCCGGTCCCGTCAAGCAGCTCGTCGGCGGGCGCGAAGGTCATGGCCGTCCCGATCGGCGGCTTCCCCTGGTAGCCCTTCTTCGTGATCGGTGTGGTGTTGGGGGCACAGGCGGAGGCGAGGGCGAGGGAGACGATGGCCGCCAAGTGGCAGGAATGCATGGAGTGGCTCCTTCTCGAGGTCGCTCGTTAGAGCCGACCCGCGGGGGAGATGCAAAGGAGAAACCGGACACCTTCCCCCACATTCGGGTACGTTCGTTCCCCCGAAGTCGGGGTGCGCCTATGATCCGGTCATGCTCTCCGTCGCGCTCGCGCTGGCGCTGGCCGCCACCTCTGTGGAGGGCGCCGACGTCGAGGGCGAGGTCGGAGAAGCGTGGAACCTGGTGGAGCATGAACCCCGGCTCGACCTCACGCTCTGGGGCGGGCAGGGGTGGATGGGAGGCACGACCGGACGGCGCTCGGAGGCGTACGCCGGCGAGGCGACCTGGCGCTTCGACCGGCTGGACCTGGGCCTCTCCGGCGGCTGCTACGCCCTGAGGAGCGAGACCTCGGCGGGCGCGCTCGAGCCCTACTTCGCCCCCGTCTACCTGGTCAGGATCGGGCAGCGGTTCGAGACGCGAAACGGCCTCCTCGCCAAGTTCACGGTAGGTGGCGGAGCCGCGAAGACCGCCGCGTGGCGCTCCTGGTTCCAGGTCGCGCTCGGGGCCCGCGCCACCTTCGGCCCCGCGTTCGTCGCTGGCGAGCTCGCGTTCGAGAGCGACGAGTTCATGCGGCTCGCGGTCGGTGTCGGCGTGAGCGTCTTCTGAACCCGCGCGGGTCTCGCGCGCTCTGGCAGAGCGAACGGCTGGGGGGGAGCGACGATTTGCCGCTGCATCTTCCGGGGCGGTGAGCGGCTCGAACGCCCGGGGGCCTCTCGCGATGCGCGGGCTCCTCCACCCACATGGAGCGGGCGCGCCGACGGCGACGTTCCGCGGAGAGACGATACGCCATGAAGATCAAGCACCTGGTCGCGATGCTGGCCGCGCTCGTCGCCGGCACCGCTGCAGCCGATGGCTCGATGAAGCCGTTCGTCCTCGCGCAGCGCGCGAGCGGGGAGCCCGCCGCCGTGGTCGCCGGCGTGAAGGCGAAGCTCGGGCAGGCCGGGTTCCGCGTGGTCGGCACGTACGCGCCGTACGACGGCGCCACGGTCATCGCGATCACGAACGACGAGCTGCTCGCCGCGGCGGCCAGGAACCGGTTCGGCGCGTACGGCGCGGTGCAGCGGGTCACCGTGACGAAGGTCGGTGACGAGCTCCAGGTCGCGTTCACCAACCCCGCCTGGATGCAGGCGGGCTACCGGATGACGGGCGAGCTGGCGGGCGTTGGCGCGAAGCTCGCCGCCGCGCTCGGCCGGCTCGAGGAGTTCGGCCCCAAGGACGGGAAGACCGCGAAGCAGCTCAAGGACTACCACTACATGATCGGCATGCCGTACTTCGACGAGCCGACCGGGCTGGGGAAGTTCGCCACCCAGGAGGAGGCGCTGGCCGCCGTCGAGGCGGGCCTCGCGGCGAAGCGCGGCGGCGCGTCGAAGGTCTACAGGGTCGACGTCCCCGGCAACGAGGAGACGGTCTTCGGCGTCGCCCTGACGCAGGGCTGCGGTGGCGACGGCTTCATCATGAAGGAGATCGACTTCAAGCCGCTGCGGTCCACGGGCCACCTGCCGTACGAGCTCGTCGTCTCCAAGGGCGAGGTCTTCGCGCTCCACGGGCGCTTCCGGATCGCGATGAACTTCACCGACCTCTCGATGATGGGCTCCCACAGCTTCATGGGCATCAAGTGCGCGCCCGACGCGATCGCGTCGTCCCTCAAGAAGGTCGTCGGGAAGTAGCCGTGGAGCCCGCCCTCTCCCCCAAAGCCGTTGGGGGAGAGGGGCGAGCCCTCGCCGACGAGGTCCTGGGTCGCGTGGACTGCTGCTAGGTCGGCGAGCCCTGCGGGTCCCTTCCGAGTGAGGGTAGGAGCGCCCGCGCGGGATCGCGCCCGGACGCCGGCGCGCGGCCGCGCTGCTCGCGGTGGCGCGCGTGGACCTCGAACGCGAACGCGTCCAGCAGCTGCGGATCCGGCGGTTCGCCGTTCAGGTTGAGCGTGAGGGAGAGGAGCCCCTCCTCCTCCGCGGCGTGGTGGAGCTGCGCCTCGGCGAGCTTGTTGGGCATGCACTCGAGCGGACCGGTGGAGATGACCGCGTCGATCTCCCCGTGGCGCCAGGCGTGGAGCGCCGTCCCGAGCGTGAGGACCGCCTCGCCGCGCAGCGCGTCCCGCAGGTAGCCCGAGCCGGCGCGGACCGTCTCCGCCACCCGCGGCGCGGGCGTCCACCCCATCGGACCGGCGGCGGCCGCGTCGCACGCCGCGAGGATGCGGTTGCGGACCCAGCCCTCCAGCGCGTGCGCCACGCCACGGCGCGCTCCCCCGAGGAAGAACGAGTAGTAGAGGTACTCGGTCATCGGGACGACGCGCGCGCGCAGGCCGCGGCGGTGGAGCGCGCCGACCAGGTCGCCGGTGCAGAAGGGGTCGTTCCTGACGTAGATCTCGCCGGTGACCTGCACGCGCGGAAGGTCGCGCGCGCCGCGGAGGCGGGCGAAGTCGCGCGCCGTCTGGCGCAGCAGCTGCGGGATGCCCCAGAGCCGGCCCGACGCCGTCTCGACGAGGACCCTCCGGAGCGCCAGCTCCCCCTTCACCTCGCGCTCGACCCTCGCCACCAGCTCGGCGTTGGCGCGCGCGAGGAGGGCGTCGGACGCCCCCGGGTGCGTCTCCAGCGGACGGACGTCGCCGTGCAGGTCGCGGAGCAGGTCGCTCGCCACGAGCCCCGTCAGGACGAGCGCCCCGAAGCCCGGCGGCACCCCCTGGAAGTAGTTGCTGAAGGGTGGCGACCAGATCCGGACGCGGCCGGAGTGGCCGAGCCGATCGAGGACCACCTGGTGCAGCTCCTTGTAGGCGCCGAAGCGGCACGGGCCGTCGGCGGACGGCATGAAGAAGGTGAAGCGGTCGCGCTCGCTCCCGGGCCGCTCGACCCGCTCCAGCAGGCTGCCGAGCGTCACCGCGAGCGGGAGGCACTCCTTCCCGGACGTGTGGCGCCTCCCCGCGCGCAGCGTCTCCGAGGTCGGCTCGGGGAGCGCCTCGGCCGGCACCCCGACGCCGCGCGCGGCGGCGGCCAGCACCT
>JBAVTL010000439.1:0-1865 GCA_049696175.1 Anaeromyxobacteraceae bacterium | reverse complement strand
GCGCGCGCTCGCCGCGCTGGTGGCCGTCGCCCTGGCGCTCCCCCTCGCCGCGTCGGCCGAGACTCCGAAGTGGGGGACCTTCGAGCTCCGCCTCGCCAGCTACAGGCCGGACATCGACTCCGAGTTCGGCGGCGCCCGGACGCCGTACGCCGACGTCTTCGGGACGAAGCGTGGGGTGTTCCCGAAGGTCCTGGTCTCCTACACGCTCCTCGATCGGTTCGTGCAGGTGGACGCTGGCGTGGGAACCGGCTGGTTCCGCGCCAAGGGGAAGGCGCTCTTCGCCGACGGGAGCCGGTCGCCCGACAACACCACCTTCAGCATCATCCCCGCGACGCTGGCGCTGACGGTCCGGGTGGACGGGGTGGCACATCGCTGGCCGATCCCGCTCGACGTCTACGGGCGCGCCGCGCTGGAGCGGTACAACTGGCTCGTGACCGGCAGCGCTGGCGGCCTCGCGGAGAAGGGGGCGACCAACGGCTGGAGCATCGCCGGCGGCGTCGGCCTGTTGCTGAACTTCATCGATCCGGTGCTCGGGCGGGAGCTCGACGCGGACTCCGGCGTCAACGAGACGTGGCTCTACTTCGAGGTGGAGAAGAGCCGCGTGGACGACTTCGGCTCGGAGACGAGCTGGAACCTCTCGGACGAGAAGCTGACGCTCGCGGGTGGGCTGAGGATGGTGTTCTAGATCTTCCGGTGGTTCAGCGCCGGGATCTCCCGGCGGCAGCGCTCCAGCCGCTCGCGCCGGAAGGGGGCCACGCAGACCCCCTCGCCGTCCGCGCAGCGCGCGAGCACCACGCCCCAGGGGTCCACGATCATCGCGTTCCCGAAGGTCTGGCGCGACGAGGAGTGGCGCCCCACCTGCGCCGGCGCCATCACGTAGGCCAGGTTCTCGATGGCGCGCGCGCGCACCAGCACCTCCCAGTGGTCCTTGCCTGTGAAGAGCGTGAAGGCCGACGGGATGGTGATGAGCTCGGCGCCTAGCGAGGCCAGCTTCCGGTACAGCTCCGGGAAGCGGAGGTCGTAGCAGATCGTCAGGCCGATCCGGCCGAGCGGCGTCGGGGCGAGCATCGCCTTGTCGCCCGGCAGCACCACCTCGGACTCCGCGTAGCGGGCGCCGTCGGGGATGTTGACGTCGAAGAGGTGGATCTTCCTGTAGGCGGCCACGATCGAGCCGTCGTCGGCGATGAGGGCGCTGGTGTTGGCCGTCTTCCCCGGCACGTCGACGCGCTCCGCGATGGAGCCGGCCAGGACGTAGACCCCCCGCCTTCGGGCGACCTCGCGGACCGCCGAGAGGGTGGCCCCCTCCAGGGTCTCCGCGGTGGCCTGCCGCTGCTCCTCGGGCCCCATGAAGATGAAGTTCTCGGGGAGGCCGATGAGCTTGGCGCCCAGATCGGCCGCCTCGTTGACTAGCCGGAGGGCCGTGTCGAGGTTCTTCGCACGGTCGGCGGTGGAGGTCATCTGGACCGCGCCGACGAGGTAGGCGTGGAGGGGCATGGATTTCCATTAGCACGGCTCGCCGTTAGACTTCCCTTGCGATGTTCGCCGTCCTCCTCGCCGCGACCCTCTCGGTCGCCACCGCGCCCGCTCCGCGGGTCGCCTCGTCCCGCGCGATCGCCCACTACCTGGCAGGGCGGCTGCTCGACATGCAGGGGGATCGCGACGGGGCGGTCGCCGCCCTCCGGCTGGCGGCCGCGCACGATCCCCAGAGCCCGGAGATCCGCGTCTCGCTCGCCGAGGCGCTCTCGCGGGCGGGGCGCGTCGAGGAGGCGGAGGAGCGCGCCCGCGAAGGGATCGCCCTCGGCCCCGGGACCCGCGCCGCGGCCGACGCCTTCTTCGTGATCGGCCGGATCCGCGCGGCGCGTGGC
>JBAVTL010000438.1:0-1604 GCA_049696175.1 Anaeromyxobacteraceae bacterium | reverse complement strand
CGGCTCAGCGGCGCGTGGCGCGACGCCGCGGAGCTGATCGCGGCGTCGCCTCCACGCCCGCGAGCGCGGAAGCCCCGCCGCACTACTCCTTCTTCTTGAGCGTCCCCTGGTTCTCCTTGATGAAGGCGCGGATGTCGTCGGCCAGGTCGAGGAGCTTCGTCCACTGCTCCTGGTAGAGCGTCACCGGGAAGCGGCCGAGCCCGTAGACCGAGAGGCCGCCCTTCTCGCTCACCTTCATCGAGATGGCGCGCGCCGGGCGCGACTTAAGCGCCGCGTTCTCGGCCTTCAGCTTCTCCAACTCCGACTTCAGCTCGTCTTCGGTAGGCATGGGGGCTCCCTTGAGGGTTGACGCAACCCTTCTACCCCGATCCCCTGTCGGGCGGCTCGCACCCCGAGCCCTAAACGAACGCGGGACGCCGAAGCGTCCCGCGTTGATGGGCCGTCGCCACCGCGGCCGGGAGTGAGCTACTTCGCAGCCTTCTTCGCAGCGCTCTTCTTCTTCGCGGGCGCCTTCTTCGCAGGCGCCTTCCTGGCTGGCGCCTTCTTCGCGTCCTTGACGGCCTTGCGCGCCTTGGCGGCCGCCGCCTTCACCGAGTGCGTCCCGGCGCGCCGCACCCGCCCGCCCGTCTGCTGCTCGATGAAGTCGACGAGGGGAACCGCGGGCGCCTTCTTGAACCGCTCGCGCTGGGTCGTCACGACCTTCGTGTCGAGCACGTCGAGGTCGAGCTCCTCCACGGGCGAGCCATCCACGTGCAGCTTCTGGTGCACGTCGTGGCGGAAGGAGCGGTTGATGCGCGCCTTCTTCTGGGCGACCTTCTCGTGCGAGGAGGTGTCGTACGCGCCCGTAGGGCTGCGGCGATCGCGCTCCAGGCTGACCTGCTTCTTGTCATGGGGGTTCTTGAGCTTGCTCACGGCCCCGAAAGTTGCAGGACTTCGAGCCGGGCGCAAGCGCCGCGTGCATCAGCGCGGCGGGGCGCCCTTCCCGTCCCCCGCTCCCGGAGGCGGATCGTCGTCGTCGAGCATGCGGTACTTCGGCCCCTCGGGGTCCTCGTACTGGCCGCTCTTCACCGACCAGAGGAAGAAGAGCCAGGCGCCGACGCCGAGCGCCAGGGAGAGGAGGATGAGGCCACCGAGGCTCACGATCCGATCCTCTCTCCATCCGCCAGCGGGGAGAAGACCCGCCTGAGCCGCAGCGAGCTCCCCACCACGAAGACGGACGAGAAGGCCATCGCGCCGGCGCCGACGATGGGGTGTAGGAGCCCGGCCACCGCGAGCGGGATCGCCACGACGTTGTAGACGAGCGCCCAGAAGACGTTCTGGCGGATCACGGCACGGGTCCGGCGTGCGAGGAGCAGCAGGTCAGGGAGGAGCCGCAGGTCGTCGCGGACCAGCACCGCGTCGGCGCTCTCCATCGTCAGGTCGGCGCCACGCCCCATCGCGACGCCGACCGACGCCTGCGTGAGCGCCGGCGCGTCGTTGATCCCGTCCCCCACCGCCACCACCCGCGCGCCGGTCACCTGGCGCGCCGAGACGTGGTCGCGCTTGCCGGCCGGCGTCAGCTCCGCCGTCCACGCGACGCCGAGCCTGCCCGCGATGGCGGCCGT
>JBAVTL010000437.1:0-2176 GCA_049696175.1 Anaeromyxobacteraceae bacterium | reverse complement strand
GCGCCCCAGAGCTCGGACGCCTCGAGGAGCGCACCGGCTGCGGCGATGTCGAAGGAGCGCCCCTTCCCGTTAGACACCTGGAGGACGTGACCGCCCGGCCGGACGGCGCAGGCCACCTCGACGCCCGCGCGGTCGAGCCCGGTGATCCGGGCCACGCGGGTGACGCCGATGGCCCGTGAGAGGTCGCTTCGGGCTGCGCCCGTCGGCAGGGCGCTCACTTGCCGCCCAGCGCACGGTCGATGGCGGTGAGCCCCGCGAGCGCGCCGACCTGCATCGAGACGTGCTCCGGCCCGATCTGCGGCTCGCGAGGGTTGATCCTGACGACCAGCCCACCGTGCCCTCCGAGCCGCTCCGAGGCGCGCCGGATGGTGGGGATCGACGTGCCAGCGCCCACCTCGATCACGACCTTCCGCTCGTCCACGGACGCCTCCGCGAACGCGTCGAGCCGCCGCTCCTGGTCGTACGTCCGGTCGGCGATCCAGCCGGAGTCGCCGAACATGAGGATGTTGGGGCGGGCCACCGCGCCGCAGGCGGGGCAGCGCGGGACGCGCGCTGCGCGCATGGTGTCGAGGTCCACGGGGACCTCCTCGCGGTTGGGCCAGATCCGGTCGGTGCAGCCGGCCATGCACTGGAGGTGGTGGATCGAGCCGTGGACCTCCAGGATCCGCGCCTCGTCGAAGCCGGCCTTCTGGAACTGGCCGTCGACGTTGGAGGTGACGACGAACCACTCGAGCGAGAGCCGGTCGATCCAGCGCCGCAGCAGGGCGAAGCCGGCGTGCGGGACGGTGGTCCGGTAGAGGTGGAGCCGGTGGCCGTAGAAGCCCCAGCCGAACTCGGGATCGTCGCCGAAGTGCTGCGGGTTCGCCGCGTCCACGAACGAGAGCCCGAGCCGCGCGTACATCGGGTAGGCCTTCCAGAACCCCTGGTCGCCGCGGAAGTCGGGCAGGCCGGAGTCCACGCCCATCCCGGCGCCGGCGGTGATCACGAGGGCGCGGGCCCCCTCGAGCGCGCGGGCCGCGCGGGCCGATTCCTCCTCGAGCGCCATGCGCCGATGAGACCACGCCCCCCCGTGTGGCGTCGAGTGGTGACGATCCCCGGCGCTCAGGGATCGAGCCTCCGCGGCCCGATCCGCGGGCGTGGAAACGGCGCCATCGCGGTGTAGACTCCCCGGGGTATGCAGAAGCGCGCAGAACTCCCTGGCCGCGTCCTCGTCATCGACGACGAGCCCGCCGTGCAGGATCTCCTCGAGCGCGTGCTCGCCAACGCCGGCCACCAGGTGGTCGTCGTGGAGAGCGCCGAGGCGGCGCTGATCCGGTTGGCGAAGGACCGGTTCGACGTCATCGTGGTGGACAACAACCTCCCGCGGATGACGGGGCTGGAGCTGATGGCGCTCGTCCGGGAGCACCACCCCGAGCTGCGCGCCATCATGATCACGGCCTACAACACGCCGGCCGTGGCGGCGCGCGCCCGCGCCCTCGGCGTCATGGCCTACGTCGCGAAGCCCTTCGGGATCGTCACCATCGTCGGCGCCATCGACGACGCGATCCGCGACAGCCGGCGTGGGCGTTGAGGGCGCGCTCGTGGAGGAGGCGCGGGCCAGCCCCCGTCGCTGGGACCTCGACCAGGTCGTCGCCGCGCTCAGCGCGCTGGGGCTCGCCGCGGTGCTCGCCTCGCTCCTGCTCGACCTCCGCGGCGCGCCCGCGGTGGTCGGCGCGCGGGTGGATGGGATCGCGCGACTAGCCAACGTCGACGGCTCCGTCCGCTGCCGCGCCGCGGGGACGCTCGTCTGGGAGACCGTCGGGACGGACCTCCCGCTCGCCTCCGGTGACGCGGTCTTCGTCCAGCCAGGCGGGTCGGCCACCCTCGTTTTCCGCGGAGGGGCCGAGGTCGAGCTGGAGGAGCGGTCCCTCGTCGTCGTCGAGCCGCCGGAGGCGGAGGCGGAGGCGGAGCGGCTGCGGGTGCTCGAGGGGGCGGTCGTCGCGTCCGCTGGGAGCGCAGGGCTCTCGGTCCAGACCGGCGCCGGACTCGGGGTCGTCTCACCTGGAGGGACGGTGGCCGCCGACGCCAGGGCGGGGCTCCAGCTGTTGGAGGGCCGGGCCACGGTGGACGGCGAGGCGCGCGCCGCCGCCCCGCGCGTGGCGCTCGTCACGCCATCGCGGAGCCACCGGATCTACGC
>JBAVTL010000436.1:0-2080 GCA_049696175.1 Anaeromyxobacteraceae bacterium | reverse complement strand
AGGCTTCGCGCGGGGCGCGACGCCGACGCGCTCGCCGACCTGCACCGGGCGCTGGACCTGGAGCCGCAGCGCCGGGCGCTCAAGGATCTCGTGCGGAGCCTGGAGCCGCGGCGCGAGCCCTTCGAGGCGCCGTATGCCCTCGACGCGCTGGCCGTCGCCAAGACGCCCGACGACGGGGCCGCTGACGACGACGCGGTGGTCCTGGGGGAGCTGCAGGTGACCCGGGTGCTCCCGACCGGCCTGGCGTCCACCTACTACCAGGAGGTGATCCGGGTCCGGACGCAGCGCGGAGCCGAGGCCTTGATGCGCCGCTCGATCTCCTACGCGCCCGACCGGCAGGAGGTGGAGGTGGTCCGCGTCAGGATCGTGAAGCCTGACGGCACCACCGTGGACACCTGGGACGAGAGCGAGGCGAGCGAGAGCGAGCCCTGGTACCGGCTCTACTACGACACGCGGTCGCGGTCGCTCGTCGTCTCGGGGCTGGCCGCCGGGGACGTGCTCGAGGTCGCGTGGCGCGTCCACGACACGGCGAGGGACAACCTCCTCTCGGACTCCTTCGGGGATCTCACGCAGATCGACGGTCCCTACCCGAAGCGGCGCTTCGACTACGTCCTCGTCGCGCCGGCAGCGCGCAAGCTCCACGCCAACGCGCCCGAGGGCGTGCGACAGTCCGAGCGCTCGCTCCCGGGGGGGCTGGTGGAGCACCGCTGGAGCGTGGAGGGGGTCGCCCGGATCGAGCCGGAGCCGATGATGCCGCCGGCGATCGAGGTGGGGCGCTTCCTCCACGTCTCGACCTTCGCCTCCTGGGAGGAGGTAGGACGGTTCTACTGGGGGCTCGTCCGCGACCAGCTGCAGCCCACGCAAGAGCTCCGCGCCACCGCCGAGCAGCTCGCCGCCAAGGCACTCGGAGGCAAGCGGCCCGGCAAGGCGCGGACGCGCGAGGAGACCGAGGCGCTCGTCCGCGCCGTCTACGGGTTCGTGGTGACGCAGGTGCGCTACGTGGGGCTCGAGTTCGGGATCCACGGCTACAAGCCGTACCGCGTGGACCAGGTGCTCCAGCGCCGGTTCGGCGACTGCAAGGACAAGGCGAGCCTCATGCACGCGCTGCTCGAGGCGCTCGGGATCGACTCCCGCCTCGTCCTGCTGCGCATGCGCCGGCTGGGGAACCTGCCGGAGGCGCCGGCCTCGCTCGCTGCCTTCAACCACGCCATCCTCTACGTCCCTTCCCTCGACCGCTGGCTCGACGGGACCGCTGCGTACACCGGCAGCGGCGAGCTCCCCTCGGAGGATCGGGGCGCCTCCGTCCTGGTGGTTGAGCCCGAGGGCCCGTCCCGGTTCGGACGCGTGCCGGAGGCCGCGACAGGCGAGAACGTCGTGGAGACCGAGTACGCCGTGACCCTTGCCGCGGACGGGAGCGCCACCATCGACGGCCGCTCGCGCGTCGCGGGGGCGCAGGCGGCCCCGTACCGCCAGGCCTACGAGGCCGCCTCCAGCCGGCGCTCATTGCTGGAGCAGGCCTTCGGCAGGATCTGGCCGGCGGTCCGCGTGGTGTCGGTCGAGATGAGCCCGCTCGCGCGCATCGAGGAGCCGGTCGAGCTCCGCTTCCGGCTCGCCGCGCCCGGCCTCGCGCAGCCGGACGGCGACGGGCTCCGCTTCACGCCGTTCGGCGTCCAGCGCGGCTTCTCCGAGCGATGGGCGGCGCTCGCGAAGCGGCGGTACGACCTCCTCGTCGGCGATCCCGACGAGATCCGCTCCACCTACCGGGTCGCCCTCCCTCGCGGGTGGGCGGCCGCCGGGCTCCCAGCGCCCGCCGTCGTCGACGGGCCCCACGCAGCCTTCGAGCTCCGCTACCACGCCGAGCCTGGGGCCCTCGTCGTGGAGACCAGGATCACCGTGAAGGATCGGAGGATCCCCGTGTCCGACTACGCCGCCTTCCGCGCCTTCGCGGCCGCGGCCGACGCGGCCTACTACCGGACGGTTCGGCTCGTCCCCGCAGCACGCAGCCAGGAGGCGCGATGAAGCTCCATGGCACGACCCGTCGAGGGGCGCTCGCCCTCGGCGCGCTGATCCAGCTCTGCGC
>JBAVTL010000435.1:0-3612 GCA_049696175.1 Anaeromyxobacteraceae bacterium | reverse complement strand
CTGGGGCGGCGGGTGGCCTGGTCGCCGCCGCGCAGAGGCGAGCGCTGCCTCGATCCGGGGCGGGTCCACGAGCTGCTGCGCCACGCCGCCTTCGCCGAGCGCGAGGCGTTCCACGTCGTGCTGCTCGACGTGCGCGGACGGCTGCTCCGGGCGGTCCAGGTGGCGGAAGGGTCGCTGACGCAGTGCCCGGTCTCGCCGCGCGACGCCCTCCGGCCGGCGGTGCGGGAGGGGGCGCACGGCGTCGTCTTCGTCCACAACCACCCGAGCGGCGACCCGGCGCCGAGCCCCGAGGACTTCGACCTGACCGAGCGGCTGCGCGCCGCCGCGGAGCTGGTCGGCGTCCTCGCCCGCGACCACGTCATCGTCGCGAGCGGCGGGTACTACAGCTTCGTGGCCGCGGGCCGCTGGAGGAGGTAGGCCGCGAATGGACAGCACGCTGCCCCGAACGGCCGGAGCGGGGCCCGCGTTGCCGAGCCCGAACGCGAGATGCATACTCATATGCATGCGAACGACGCTGATCCTTCGTGACGAGTTGGTCCGGCGGGCCGCTGACCTGACCGGTATCCGGGAGAAGACCGCTCTCGTGCACGCGGGCCTGGAGGCCCTGATCGCGCGCGAGGCGGCGCGTCGCCTGGCGGCGCTCGGGGGTACGGAGCCGCGGATCAGCGTGCCCCGTCGGCGCCGTCCAGGGGGCCAGGAGTGATCCTCGTGGACACCTCGGTCTGGGTCGAGCACCTGCGCGCGGGCTCGCCCCGGCTCCGTCGCCTGCTGGAGGAGGGCGAGGTGCTCGTCCACCCCCACGTGATCGGGGAGCTCGCGTGCGGCAGCCTCGCCCGGCGAGCGGAGGTGCTCGGCTTGTTGAGGGCGTTGCCAGGAGCGACCATGGCCTCGGAGCAGGAGGCGCACCGCCTCGTCGACGCCCATGGGCTCCATGGCCGCGGGATCGGCTGGATCGACGTTCACCTGGTCGCGTCAGCCCTGCTCTCGGGAGCAGGGCTCTGGACGCTGGACCGTCGCCTGGAGCGGGAGGCGGCGCGCGTCGGGGTGATGCGGGGATGAGGCCGAAAGCGCCCGCGATCGGCGAGCGGGAGTGCGCGACGCCTGACCCGGTCCGCCTCGCCTCGGCGACTCAGAGCGTCCCAGCCCTTCCCATCACGGCCGCCTTCACCTGGGCCTGGCGCGAGAGGTCGATCGACTCGCCGAGGACGCGTGCCATCTCCTGCGGCGCGTGGAAGCCCATCGAGTTCTCGGCGGCGACCAGATCGAGGCGCCACTGCGCGCCCCGCTGCAGCGTCTCGAGCTCCTTGAGGGCGGGCGTCGCCTCGACCACCTCCCGCCACGCGGTGAGGAGGTTGGCCTTGATCTCGGCGGCGAGCTTCTTCTCGTCGGCATCCTTGCCGAGCGCCTCCTTCGCCTTCGCGGTCGCCGCCGCACGGGCGCTCTCGTCGTACGGCCTCCGCACCGCCACGATGGCGTCGATCATGTCGACCGCGGCCTTGCCGGCCTGCGTCATCAGCGCGAAGTGCCGGTCCTGGATGGCGAGGACCCGCGCCTTGAGCTCGTCGTCGTTGTACGGGTGGCAGCTGGCGCAGGCGCGGTTCGGCTGCAGCAGCGGGCTGCGCACCCAGTGGTCCGAGATCTTCTGGGCCCCCTCGCGCATGTACGGCATGTGGCAGTCGGCGCAGGTCACGCCGCTCCGGGCGTGGATGCCCTGGCTCCACATCTCGAACTCGGGGTGCTGCGCCTTGAGGAGCTCGAAGCCGGTCTCGGCGTGGGTCCAGTCCTTGAAGCGCTTCCCCTTCACCATCGTGGCGTCGTAGAGCCGCTCCATCTGCTCGACCTTCAGCCCCTCGCCCCAGGGGAAGAAGATGGTCATGCCCTTGCCGCAGAAGTACTCGACGTGGCACTGGCCGCAGACGTAGGCGCGCTTCTCCTGCCGGGTGGCGTCGAGGTTCGGGTCGTACGGCGTCGCCCGGGCGCCCTTGCGCCACCGGTCGATCGACGGCAGGTGGGGCACGTCGGCGGCGGAGGCGGCGAGCTTCTGCAGGCCGGTGATGAAGGCCGGGCGCGTGACGCGGAGCTCCATCGACTGCGGCTCGTGGCAGTCCACGCAGGAGACCGGGTGGGCCTTGCCGCCCGAGAGATCCGCCAGCGCCTTGTGGGCGTCCCAGTAGCTCATCTCCGAGACCTTCACGAGCCCGGCCTGCACCTGCTCGGCCGCCGTCGCCTGCGGCGCGGCCTCCTTCCCGAGCTTCCTGTAGAGCGGCATGATCGAGCCGTGGCAGTGGAGGCAGTTCCCGGACTGCTTCGCCTCGGCGGGGATGTTCCGCCTGGTGTTCTCCTGATCGAAGAGCATGAAGGCGTGGCCGCGCCGATCGCGGAAGTCCACCGCGAAGAGGTAGCCCGCGAAGATGCGCGTCAGCCACGGGTCGCGCGCCGCCTTCTGCGGCGCCGGCTGGCCCTCGCTCGCGCCTGCGGCGCCGCCGTATCTGGTGGCGGTCGGCTCGGCCGTGCGCTTGTAGCCGTCGTACTCGCGCGGCCAGTTGTTGCCCCACTTCGCCGGGTCCACGTCGCTCTCGGTCACCTCGACCAGCTTCACGAAGGCGTGCTTCGCCGCCTCCTTCCGCTCGGCGATGTTGACGAGCAGCATGGCGACGCCGAGCGCCACGAGGGCGAAGACACCGGCGACGAGGGCGATGAGGAGCCCGCGCTGGCTCCTGGGCTGGCTGTCGGCTGACATGAGGTGCTCCTTGCAGGCCGGTGTGGCGTGAGGGTGGGGTCAGCGCAGGTGGCCGACCGAGGGGTGGCAGCGGACGCAGGAGACGTCGCCGCCGTGGGCGATGTTCTCCACGAGGTCGGCGTGGCAGTGGCGGCACTTCCGCTCGACGACCGCCTTGCTCCCGGGGCGTGCGCGGATGACGTCCGGGTAGCCGCCGAGGGTGAAGGCCATCGAGTGGTGGTAGCCGTTCGTCGCCTTCACGACGTACTTGGAGACGAGCCCTGCCGGCGTGTGGCAGTCGTTGCAGGTCGCGACCTTGTGGTGGGGGCCCGCCTGCCACGCCGTGTAATAGGGGACCATCACGTGGCAGTTCGCGCAGGTCGCGGGATCGTTCCCCACGTACGAGTAGCCCTTCGCATAGATGAAGGCGTACGCGCCGATCCCGATGGCGAGGCCGGCCGCGGCGGCCGCGAGGGTCAGGGGGACGGGCAGGACGGTGAAGCCGCGGTCCGTCGTCATGGATGCCTCGAAAGGTTCGCGCGGCGACCCATGAGCGGTACGCCCACGCGAATCTAGGCATCGTATGCCCCACGGGAACGCGACGCGATGCCGCGCCCTATCCGGGTGGGCGCGTCAACGTACGGCCGGGAGGGGGCCCTACCGCTTCCTGCCGCCTGCCTCCGCCGCGATCGTCCGCGCCTCGGCCCCAGCCGGGCCCTTCGGATCCAGCTTCAGGGCGCGATCCGCATACCGCTTCGCGTCGCCCCGCTCGCCGATCTGGAGCAAGGCCTTCGCCGCGGTGACGAGCGGGCGGGCGTCCCTGGGGGCGGCGGCGGCGGCGCGGTCGGCCGCGCGCTTCGCCTCGCCGAAGCTCTTGTCGGCGAGCCAGGCGG
>JBAVTL010000434.1:0-1633 GCA_049696175.1 Anaeromyxobacteraceae bacterium | reverse complement strand
GCGCCCCCGCTCGGCGGGCCGCGCTCCACTCCGCCGCGGCCAGGATCGTCGCGCGCGCGTCCTGCGCCTTGAGGCTCGGCGCGCTCCTGAAGAAGGGGGAGAGCAGGAGCCGCTCGGTCCTGGAGAGCCGCGCGGTCTCGAAGATCCGGTCCCACGTCCGCTCGCCGAAGTGGAGCGCCTGCGCCGCGGTGAGGATCGCCCGCGCCGCTGGCGGGTGGAGCAGGTCCTGCCTCGCGGCGAGGACGATGGCCCAGCGGACGTCCACGAGCGGGACCGTGTACGGACGCGATCCCCGCTCCACCGGCGCGTGGTAGATGGCCACCTCGTCGTCGTCCACCAGCGCGCCGTCCCGGTACCAACCGAAGACGGTCCCGACACCGACGACGCCGAGCGGCCAGAGCTCCGCCGCGCGGAGCGCCCCCATGCTGGCGCCGCCGTAGACGGCGATCCCCGCGTCGAGCGCCGCGAGCAGCTCGTGGTGCCAGACGGAGGGCGCCCCCTCGAAGACCCCGTCCACGAGCGCGATCGCGAGCGGCCGCTGCGGCAGGATCGCGAAGACGTCGCCGGCCTTCGCGGGCGGGAGGATCGTGCATGTGGCGAGCGCGTGCGCCTCGTCGGCGGGCAGCGAGGGGCCGAGGAAGACGACGAGGTCCCCCGGGTTCTCCCTCACCCTGACCCTCTCCCTCAGAGAGGGAGAGGGGATGTTTACCTTATGGTGAACCCCTCCCGCCCTAATCGCGGGGGAGGCTGTCGATCTCGAGGCAATTGCCCCCTCTCCCCCACCGGGGGAGAGGGTTGGGGTGAGGGGGCGTCGCGGCTTGCTCACAGCAGCTCCGAGAGCAGCAGCCCGGGGACGATCGCCTTCACGACGCTCACGCCCGGAGGGGAGGGGAGATCGGCGGCGACCGCGAGGTCGAAGCCGGCCCGGCGGAGCCGGGAGAGGACTAACCGGACGCCGCCCCGCGCGCCGTGGGCCCGGAGGGTGGGGAGGCGCCGCCCGTCTAGCGTGGCGCGCGTCCGCCTGCAGGCGTCGGCGATGGGGAGCGCGGCGTCCCGCCCCGAGACCGCGACGTCCTCGCGCGCGCCGTGGATCTCGGTGAGGCGCGACTGGGCCGCCTCGAGGAGTGCGGCCGAGAGCGCGTCGTCCCGCTCCAGCCTGCACGCGTACCCTGCGGCGACCGGGACGGGCCCCTCGTCGAGGTCCACGAGGAGCGCGGCGGCGACCGGGAGGCCGATCGCGTCGCCGTCCGGGGCCGCGTCGAGGAGGTGGATCGCGAAGCGCCGGGCGGCGAGCGCCTCGACGAGCGCAGCCGTCCTCGGGGCCGCGCGCGCGAGCGAGGGGAGCGCGACGAGCCGCCGCCTGAGCAGGGCCGGCGTGAAGCCGGAGGGGAAGGCGCGGGCGAGCCGATCCCGCTCCACCGCCTCCAGCAGCGCGTGGAGGAGGGCAGCGTCCCGGTCCGGGTGCGCCCCCATCGCGTTGGAGGTCCAGGGGACCACCGCGGGGCCGAGCGACGGCGCCCCCGGCGGTGGGCAGAAGAGGGCGTGGCCCGGGACCAGGATCGGCGCGCCCGTCCCGAGCTCCTCCGCCTCGTACCAGCCGATCCGCGCGGCGAGGAGCGCGGGATCCGTCGCG
>JBAVTL010000433.1:0-2331 GCA_049696175.1 Anaeromyxobacteraceae bacterium | reverse complement strand
CTCCGACGTGGCGCGCCAGCGGCTCCAGGCCGCGGTGGACGCCTGCGATCGGGTCGTGGAGGGGATCCCGCTGGCGGCGCTTCCAGCCGCGGCAGCGAGCCTCTTCCGCGCCGTCGCCAGCCCGCCGCCGATGCAGGGGCCGCCGGTCCTGGCGATCGACCTCGACGGCCCGGGACGCGCTGGGCTCCAGTACCATCCGGAGCAGACCGGGCTCTTCATCGCGGGAGTGCTCGCCCCTCCCGCCGGTGATCGGCTCGGGCTCGCCGTGCGCGTGCGGGAGCGCCCGGCGCCGGTGGAGGGCTGGGCCACCGTCACCAGGGTCGTGGCCCGCGAGGACGCGACGCCGGGGGGCCCGGCCGGCTTCTACCTCCGGATCGAGGGGCCAGCCGAGCTCAGCGACCTGTTCGCCGCACGCGTCGCCGCCGCGCCGAACAACCCGCACCAGGTGGCGCCGCGCTTCGCCGTGATCGGGCGCGTGAAGGTGAAGGCGATCGCCGTGCCGGTCGGTCCGGACGGGGTGCCGATCCCGCTCGCCGACGCGCCCGTCGAGGTCTCCGAGCCGCGGGCGCTGCTCGAGTACGCCACCGACGAGCAGCTCGCGGCCGACTGGATCGAGAACCTCTCCCACGGCGGCGCCTTCGTGCGCACCCCGAACCCGCACCCGGAGGGGACCCGGCTCGCGCTCGACCTCGCCCTCCCCGACGGCCTGCAGCTGCGCGCGCAGGCGATCGTCACCGCCTCGACGCCCAGGGGAATGGGGGTCCGCTTCGTCCTCACGCTGGAGCAGGACGAGCTGATCGCGGCGACCCTCGCGCGCATCGCTGGGCGCTCGCGGCGCGTGCTGGTGGTGGACGACGACTCGCTGGTGCGCGTCATGCTCGCGGATGCCTTCCATGCCCGCGGCTTCGAGGTCATCACCGCCTCCAGCGCGAGCGAGGGGATCGAGCACCTCTCAGAGGAGCTCCTGACGCTGGATCTCCTCGTCACCGACATACGCATGCCGGGGATGGGGGGCGAGGAGCTGATCCGGTTCATCCGCTGGACGGGCGGCGAGGCCGACCTGACCATCGTCGCGATCACCGGGAGCCTCGAGGACGGGCTGGAGCGACGGCTGGAGGAGGCCGGCGCCGACGCGGTGCTGGACAAGGCCGCCGGGGCCGAGGAGGTCGCCGCCGCCGCGGACGCCGCGCTGGAGCGGCGCCGCGCGCACTAGCCCGGTAGGGATGGGCCGGGCGGTGGAGCCCCGCGCAGCCCCCCCGCTTGGGAAGGGGCGCTCCGACACCTTTGTTTACAATCGTGCAACCGCAAGGACACCTCCCGGGCGCAGCCTCCCGGCAAGCCATGGACTCCATGAAGAAGCGCCGTCTCGTCATCGCCGCCGCCGTCGCGGCCGTCGTCGTCGCTTTCGTCGCGTGGCGCCTCCTGCGCCGACCGGCGGACCCGACCTACCAGACCGTCGCCGCCGACCGCGGTCCGGTCGTCTCGCGGGTCACCGCCAGCGGGACGCTCTCCGCTCTCGTCACGGTGCAGGTCGGGAGCCAGGTCTCCGGCCGCGTCCAGTCGGTCCTCGTGGACTTCAACAGCAAGGTGAGGCGCGGCCAGCTGATCGCGCGGATCGATCCCCAGCTCTTCCAGGCAGCCGTCGAGCAGGCCCGCGCCAACCTGATGGCCGCGCAGGGGAACCTCGTGCGGGCGCAGGCGCAGGCGATCGACGCCGGCAGGCAGGCGAAGCGGACGCGCGCGCTCGCCGAGCAGAAGCTGGTCGCCGTGGCCGAGGCCGAGACGGCCGAGTCGACGGCCGATGCCGCCCGGGCGGGCGTCGCGGCGGCGGAGGGGAGCGTGGCGCAGGCGAAGGCCTCCCTCAACCAGGCCCAGGTGAACCTCGGCTACACCTCGATCGTGTCGCCCACCGACGGCGTCGTGATCTCGAGGAACGTGGACGTCGGGCAGACCGTCGCCGCCTCGCTGCAGGTCGCGACCCTCTTCGTGATCGCGGAGGACCTCGCCCGCATGCAGGTGGACACCAGCGTCTCCGAGGCCGACGTCGGGAAGCTCCACGATGGGATGCCGGCGACCTTCGCCGTGGACGCGTTCCCCGGGGAGAAGTTCCAGGGGAAGGTCCGGCAGGTCCGCAACGCGGCGACGACCGTCCAGAACGTCGTCACCTACGACGCGGTGATCGACGTCGAAAACCCGGCGCTGAAGCTGCGGCCGGGGATGACCGCGAACGTCACCTTCGTCTGGGCTGACCGGAAAGACGCGCTCAGGGTCCCCAACGCGGCGCTCCGCTTCCGGCCGCCGGCCGATCTCGCCTCGCCCGCGGCTGGAGCC
>JBAVTL010000432.1:0-7191 GCA_049696175.1 Anaeromyxobacteraceae bacterium | reverse complement strand
GCGCCCCCTCACCCTGGCCCTCTCCCCCGGTGGGGGAGAGGGGAGGACGACTTGAGGGCTCGCGTCGTCATGGACTTGACTTAGACCGACGCGTCGGACGAAGATGCTTTCAGGGCGACCGACGCGTCGGACGACGAAACGGCGGTGCTCTTCGGGTGGTGGTCGGAATCTTCCTCGTCGGCCTTAGACGGAGCACGAAAATGCCAGTGAGCCGCCAGTTCACCTACGACGTCACGATGTTCCAGGACGCGTTCGAGAACGACTTCACCTACTTCAACGGCTTCGTCCGGAACAGCCACCGGTACGCCGACCGGACGGCGATCACCTGCTACCAGCGGGACAGGCGCTGGACCTACTCGGCCCTGAGGCAGGAGGTCAACCGGCTCTCGCACGCCCTCCGCGCGGCGGGGGTGGGCAAGGCCGACGTCGTGATGTACCAGCTCTACAACTGCGCCGAGTGGACGTTCGTCTACCTCGCCGCGCAGCAGCTCGGGGCGATCAACTGCCCCATCAACTACCGGCTCTCCTACGGCGAGACCGCGTACGCGATCGACGACAGCAAGCCCAAGGTCTTCATCTACGACGCGGCGATCTCAGAGACCGCCGAGAAGGCGCTCAACTCGGCGAAGCACGTGCCGGCCAGGGTGGTGATGGTCGACACGTCAGGGAAGGCAAGCCCGATCGCGGGCGCCGTGTCCTACGAGGAGCTCGTCCGCGAGCACCCCGACACGGATCCGGGCATCCACCGCCCGACCCACATCTACGACGAGACGACGCGGCTCTACACGTCGGGGACGACGGGCATGCCGAAGGGCGTGCCGCTGAACAACGTCAACGAGATCTTCAGCGCGCACGACGTGATCATGCACTTCCCGCTGTCGCCGCTCGACAAGACGCTCAACATGACGCCCTGGTTCCACCGCGGCGGGCTCTACTCGGGCGGGCCGAACCCCACGCTCTACGTCGGGGCCGAGCTGGTGCCGCTCCGGCAGTTCGACGCGGTCACGGTCCTCGACCTCGTGGAGAAGGAGCGCATCACCTTCCTCGTCGGGGCCCCCACCACGCTGCAGGCGCTCTACGACGAGCAGATCAGGAAGCCACGGGACCTCGCGAGCCTGAGGGGGATCGTGACCATGGGGGCGCCGCTGGATCGCGCGGCGTGCATCCGCTTCCAGGAGGTCCTCACGCCGAACATCTTCAACGGCTACGGGTCCACCGAGGGCTTCTGGAACACCTTCCTGCGCCCGTACGACCTCCCGGTGAAGGCCGGCGCGGCGGGCAGGTCCTGCACCGACGACGACGTCGCGGTCGTCAAGATCCACCCGGATCGCCTCGCGGAGCCGGACGAGCACGTCGCCAAGGACGGCCAGGAGGTCGGCGAGGTGATCGTCAGGCCGAGCGCGAAGTGCTCCTACACCTACTTCAACAAGCCGGGCGAGGCGCGCGCCAAGTTCTACAAGGGCTGGCTCTACATCGGCGACCTCGGGACGTGGGACCGCGAGGAGTACGTGACGATCGCGGGGCGCAAGGACGACATGCTCATCAGCGGCGGCGAGAACATCCAGCCGGTGCAGGTGGAGGCCGCCATCAACGAGCACCCGGACGTCACCGACTGCCTCGTCGTCGGGATGCCCGACCCGAAGTGGGGCCAGGTCGTGGTCGCCTACGTCGTCACGAAGCGCCCGTCGCTGTCGGCCAAGGAGATGGACGAGTTCTGCAAGCAGCACCCCATGCTCGCGGCGTTCAAGCGGCCCCGGTACTACCGCTTCGTCGAGGCGCTGCCGATGACCGCGACGGGGAAGAAGATCCACTACAGGGTGCGGGCGCGGGTCCGGGAGGACTCGGCGGCCGGCCTGCTCGAGAAGGTCTGACGCCGTCGCGTCGGCGCCAACGGAAAGGACAGGAGAGGCCATGTACGCAAGGACCGATGAGCTGCGCATCCTGAGGGACACCGTCCGCCGCGCCGCGCGGGAGCGGATCGCGCCGAACGCCAAGGCGACCGACGCGTCCGGTGAGGTGGACCGCGACGTGGTCGCGCTCAGCTGGGAGCTCGGGCTCATGACGCTCATCTACCCGCCCGAGCACGGCGGCGCCGAGCGCGACGCCGGCACCGCCCTCTGCCTCGCGGTCGAGGAGATCGCCAAGCACTGCGCCGCCTCCGCGCTGCACCTCATCATCCAGGCCGTCGGCAGCTTCCCGATCCTCCACGGCGCCCGCCCGGAGGTGCTGAAGCGGCTCCTGCCGACCATCGTGGACCAGCAGCGGCTCGTCGCCTACCTCGTGACCGAGCCCGCGGCGGGCTCGGACGTCGGCGCCATCCGCACCACCGCGAAGCGGGACGGCAACGAGTGGGTGCTGAACGGCACCAAGTGCTTCGCGACGAACGGCGCGATCGCCTCCGTCTACTCGGTGCTCGCGCGGACGTCGCAGGCCCCGGGGCGCGAGGGGCTCTCCTTCTTCCTCGTGGAGCGCGACGCCCCCGGGCTCAAGGTCGGGAAGGTCGAGCACAAGCTCGGCCAGCGGGGCTCCAACACCGCCGAGATGATCCTCGACGAGGTCCGGATCCCCGCGGAGAACCTCCTCGGCCTGGAGGGGAAGGGCTTCCTCCTCGCGATGAAGGACTTCGACATGTCCCGGCCCGCCATCGGCGCCCAGGCCCTCGGCATCGCCGAGGGGGCGTTCGGCGAGATGGTCCGGTACGCGCAGGAGCGGAAGACCTTCGGCAAGCCGCTCGCCGATCATCAGATGATCCAGCAGATCATCGCCGACAGCGCGACGGCCATCGAGGCGTCGCGGGGGCTCGTCTACGGCGCGGCCCGGCTGTTCGACCAGGGGGAGCGGAACACCAAGCTCGCCTCGATGGCGAAGGTCTTCGCCTCCGACGCCGCCATGAAGATCACCACCGACGCGATCCAGGTGTTCGGAGGGTACGGCTACATGCAGGACTACCCGGTGGAGCGGATGTTCCGCGACGCCAAGCTCACCCAGATCTTCGAGGGCGCCAACCAGATCCAGCGGCTGGTGATCGCCCGGGAGATCCTGAAGGAGAGCGCCTGAGGAGCCGTCCCGCCGCCCGAGAGTCCAGGTCGCAGCAAACTTCCAGGAGGTCGCCCAGATGTTCCGCCTGTCCGAAGAGCACCAGAACACCGTGGAGATGGTCCGCAAGCTCGTGGAGCGGGAGATCGTCCCGCGCGCCAAGGAGCTGGACGAGCAGCACGCCTTCCCCGAGCACGCCCGCGACCTGTTCGCGGAGCTCGGGCTCCTCAACCCGCTCGTGCCCAGCGAGTACGACGGCCCCGGCATGGGGATGATGACGATGGCGCTGGTGCTCGAGGAGATCGCGCGCGGCTGCGCCTCCACCGCGCTCCTCCTCATCGCCCAGGCCGACGGCATGCTGCCGATCCTCCACGGGGCGGGGCCGGAGCTGAAGAAGAAGTACCTCTCCCGCCTCGGCGGGGGCTCGAAGCTCCTCACCGCGCTCGCCGCGACCGAGCCCACGGCCGGGTCGGACCTCCTCGGCATGAAGACGCGGGCCGTGCGCAAGGGCGACCACTACGTCCTGAACGGCCAGAAGTGCTTCATCACCAACGGCGGCGTGGCGGACATCCTCTCGGTCTACGCCTACACGGACCCCGAGAAGGGCGCCAAGGGGATCAGCGCCTTCGTCCTGGAGAAGGGGACGCCGGGGTTCACCTACGGGCGCAACGAGTCGAAGATGGGGATGCGGGGGTCGATCAACACCGAGCTCTTCTTCGAGGACGTGAAGATCCCCGTGGAGAACCGGATCGGCGAGGAGGGGACGGGGTTCGCCAACCTCATGGGCACCCTCTCGACCAACCGGATGTTCTGCGCCGCGCAGGCGGTCGGGATCGCCCAGGGGGCGCTCGACGAGGCGACGCGCCACGCGCGCGAGCGCATCCAGTTCGGCAAGCCCATCGCGCACATCGCCGTGGTCCAGTCGATGATCGCCGACATGGCCACCGCGGTCGAGGCGGCGCGGCTCGTCACGCGCAAGGCGGCGAGCCTCATGGACGACGGAGATCTCAAGCAAGGTGCGCTCTTCGGCGGGATGGCGAAGACGCTCGCGAGCGACACCGCGATGCAGGTGACCACCGACGCGGTCCAGGTCATGGGGGGCTACGGCTACATGACCGACCACCCGGTGGAGCGGATGATGCGCGACGCGAAGCTCACCCAGATCTACACGGGCACGAACCAGATCACCCGGGTCGTGACCGGCCGCTCGCTGCTGCTCTGACCGTGTCCCAGGACCGGCCGCGCCCAGGGATGGGGCGCGGACCGGGAAGCCGGCCGACCTACAATCGTAAACCCGTACCGTAATAGCGCCTGACGAAGACCGGAGGAGCCATGAGGACGCCGCACCGCTGGATGATGAAGGCCGTAGGGGAGCCGATGGTCCGGGAGCCGCTCGAGCTGCGCGCCCCCGCCGCCGGGAGCGTGCTCGTCGAGGTGGCGGGCTGCGGCGTGTGTCACACCGACCTCGGCTTCCTCTACGACGGGGTCCGGACCAACCAGCCGCTCCCCCTCGCGCTCGGCCACGAGATCAGCGGCCGGGTCGTGCAGGCGGGGCAGGGGGCCGAGGACTGGCTCGGCAAGGCGGTGCTCCTCCCGGCCGTCATCCCCTGCGGCGAGTGCGACGCCTGCAAGCGCGGGAAGGGGACCATCTGCGCGCACCAGAAGATGCCGGGGAACGACGTGCACGGCGGCTTCGCCACCCACGTCGAGGTCCCGGCCCGCGGCCTCTGCCCCATCGACGAGGCGAGGCTCGCCAAGGCCGGGCTCACCCTCGCCGACGTCTCGGTGGTGGCGGACGCCGTGACGACCCCGTACCAGGCGGTGACGCAGGCGGGGGTCGGCCCCGGCCAGCTGGTCATCGTGAACGGCGTCGGCGGCGTCGGCAGCTACTGCGCGCAGATCGCCGCCGCGCTGGGCGCCACCGTCGTGGCGCTCGACGTGGACCCGCGGAAGCTCGCGGCGGTCGCCGCCAACGGCGCGGCGAAGACCTTCAACCTGCGGGAGGTCGACCCGAAGAACCTCAAGAAGGAGATCGGTGCGTTCGCGAAGGCGAACGGGCTGCCGTCGCGGGAGTGGGTGATCTTCGAGTGCTCCGGCACGGCGGCCGGGCAGGTGACCGCCTTCGGGCTCCTCGTGCACGGCGCCACCCTCGGCGTCGTGGGCTACACGATGGACAAGGTCGAGCTGCGCCTCTCCAACCTCATGGCCTTCCACGCCCGCGCCCTCGGGAACTGGGGCTGCGCGACCGAGCTCTACCCTGCCGCCCTCGACCTCGTCCTCGACGGGAAGGTGAAGCTCGGTGACTTCATCGAGCGCCACCCGCTCGCGAACATCAACCAGGTCTTCGCCGACGTGCACGACCGGAAGCTGACCCGCCGCGCCATCCTCGTCCCCGCCTAGGAGAACCGAACATGTCGATCAAGACCGAAGCCGTCGTCCGCGCCAACGCCCCCGCCGCCGTGGTGGACCACGACCTGGCGCCGCTCCCCTCCACCGCCGGCGTGCGCTTCGAGAAGCGGCCGGCCCACCGCCCCGACGGCTCGCTGGTGCCAGGGCTCCACAACGCGTGGATCACCCTCGACAACCCGAGCCAGTTCAACTCCTACACGACCGACATGGTGAAGGCGGTGATCCTCGCCTTCCGCGCGGCCTCCAACGCCCGCGACGTCGTCGCGGTCGTCTTCACCGGCGCCGGCGACAAGGCGTTCTGCACTGGCGGGAACACCAAGGAGTACGCCGAGTACTACGCCGGCAACCCGCAGGAGTACCGGCAGTACATGCGGCTGTTCAACGACATGGTGAGCGCCATCCTCGCCTGCGACAAGCCGGTGATCTGCCGCGTGAACGGCATGCGGATCGGCGGCGGCCAGGAGATCGGGATGGCCTGCGACTTCACGATCGCGCAGGACCTCGCGCGCTTCGGTCAGGCCGGCCCGAAGCACGGCTCGGCGCCGATCGGCGGCGCGACCGACTTCCTCCCGGTGCTCGTCGGCAGCGAGCGCGCGATGGAGTCCGGCGTCCTGTGCGAGCCCTGGTCGGCCCACCGCGCCTACCGCGAGGGGATCATCATGGACGTGGTCCCGGCGCTGAAGGTGGACGGCAAGTTCGTCGCCAACCCGCTCGTGATCACCGACCGGCTCGTCGACGAGTACGGACGGTTCGTCCACGGCGAGCCGAAGACCGGCAAGGAGCTCGAGGACGGGAAGGCGCTGCTGAAGCGCGGGACCGTGGACCTCTCGCTCCTCGACGAGCGGGTCGAGCAGCTGTGCGCGAAGCTCCTGCTCACCTTCCCCGACTGCACGACCAAGACGATCGAGGAGCTCCGCAAGCCGAAGCTCGACGCGTGGAACGCCAACAAGGAAGGGTCGCGCGCCTGGCTCGCCCTGAACATGATGACCGAGGCGAACACCGGCTTCCGCGCCTTCAACGAGGGGACCAAGGAGGACCGCGAGGCCGACTTCGTCGCGCTCCGCCAGGCCCTGGCCGAGGCCACGCCCTGGAGCCCCGAGCTGGTCGAGAGCCTCCTGCCCGCCGCGCGGGCAAAGGGCCGGTAAGGGCCTCCCCGCCGCTCCACCCCCGTGCGCTGACAAGGAGTCCACATGTCCCCGCTGCTCACGATCCTCCTCCTCGCCATCGGTCTCGGCCTCTTCGGTTGGACGCTCTTCCAGCGGCTGGCGCCGCTCGCGGCGCTCCGTCGCGTGGATCGGCTCGACCGGCTGGGCGAGCGGGTCTCGTCGCTGCTGCGGCTGGGCTTCGGGCAGCGCCGGGTGCTCGACCGGGAGGAGCTCGTCCCCGGCGTGCTGCACGCCGCGCTCTTCGCGGCGTTCCTGGTCCTGGGGCTCAGGACGGTGACGCTCTTCGGCGCCGGGTTCTCCGAGGGGTTCTACCTCCCGGGGCTCGCGCCGGCGTCGCCCGTCGGGGCGGCCTACCTCTTCGTGAAGGACGTCGTCGTCCTCGCGGCGACGGTCGCGGCCGGGGGCTTCCTCTGGCGCCGGCTGGTTTCGAAGCCGGCCCGGATCACCCTCTCCTGGGAGGGGACGCTCGTCCTCGGCTTCATCGTGACGCTGATGCTGACCGAGATGGCCTTCGACGGCGCCGAGCGGCTGCTCGCAGGGCAGCGCGGGTTCGACGCGGCGTCGCCGGCCGGATCGCTCG
>JBAVTL010000431.1:0-2029 GCA_049696175.1 Anaeromyxobacteraceae bacterium | reverse complement strand
CCCGCGCGAGGAGCGACTCGGCGTCGAACGGCGGCGCGAGGTAGTCGGCCGCACCCTGCTGCATCGCGTCCACCGCCTCCTGCACGCTCCCCGCCGCCCCGAGCACGACCACGGGGACCTCCGGGTGCTGGTGGCCGGCGCGCGCGACGACGCTGGAGGTGGCCACCGGCCCCATCGCCTGCGCCACGAGGACCACGGAGAGCGGCTCGCGGTCGAGCACCGCGAGCGCGTCCGCCTCGCTGTGGCAGCCGAGGACGTGGAAGCCGGCGGCGGCGAGCGGGCGGGAGACGGTGGGCCCGCCGCCCCCAGCCGGCTTCACGACGAGGCACTTCCGATCCATCCCCAGGCTGCGGCTCTTCGGCATTGGGCCTCCGTGAGAGCGAGAGGTTAGTGCCGTTTCGGCACACCCGGCAAGCCGGAGCAACCCGAGCCCCCCCGCAAGTGCCGCCCAGACCGCCCCTTCTACCCCGTTGGACGGATGGCCCGCTTCGTGCTTTGGTTTCCCGTGAGTCACACGATGAGTGCCCCCCTCATCCTCGCGTCGATCCTCCTCACCTCCCTCAGCGGTGGCGCGGCGCTCGCGCTGCGCGGCAGACCGGCGGCGGCCCAGCGGCTCGCGACGGCGCTCCTCGTCGCCGGGGCCCTCCTCGGGATCGCCGGCGCCCTGCCCGCGCTCGGCGGCTCTGCCGCCACCTTCTCCGGCCGCTGGCAGACCCCGGGGGGCTCGCTGTCGATCCGGATCGACTCGCTCTCCGCCCTCTTCCTCCTGCCGATCCTCGCCCTCCCCGCGCTCGGCTCGATCTACGGCCTCGGGTACTGGCCACAGGCCGCCCGCGGAGGCTCGTCGATCCGGGTGCAGGGCTGGTACGGCCTCGTGACCGGGGCGATGACGCTCGTCTGCGTGAGCGCCAACGCCATCCTCTTCCTCGCCGCGTGGGAGGTGATGGCGGTCGCCGGGTTCCTGCTCGTCCTCACCGAGCACGAGAAGCCCGAGGCGCAGCGGGCCGCCTTCGTCTACCTGGTCGCCGCCCACGTCGGGACCCTCGCGCTCTTCGCGCTCTTCGCGCTCCTCGGGCGGCTCGCCGGGTCGTTCGAGTTCGCGGCCATGACGGGGCTCCCGGGCGGAACCGCGACGGCTGGCTGGATCTTCGCCCTGGCGCTCGCCGGCTTCGGCCTCAAGGCCGGGCTCGTCCCGCTCCACTTCTGGCTCCCGGGAGCGCACGCCGCCGCCCCCAGCCACGTGTCGGCGCTCCTGTCGGGCGTGCTGCTCAAGACCGGCATCTACGGGATCCTGCGGGTCACAGGTTTCTTCGACGCGCCGCCGCCCGCGTGGGGCGCCGTCCTCCTCGCCGCAGGGGCCGTCTCGGCGGTCCTCGGCGTCGGCTTCGCCCTCGCCCAGCACGACCTGAAGCGGCTGCTCGCCTACCACTCGGTGGAGAACATCGGGATCATCGCGATGGGGACGGGGCTCGCGCTCCTCGGGCGGACCTACGCCCAGCCGGCGCTCGTCGTCCTCGGCTTCTCCGGCGCCGTCCTCCACGTGGTGAACCACGCCACGTTCAAGGGGCTCCTCTTCCTGGGCGCCGGCGCGGTCCAGCACGCGACGGGGACCAGGGAGATCGACCACCTCGGCGGCCTCTCCCGCGCGATGCCGATCACCGCGGCGCTCTTCCTCGTGGGGGCCACGGCCATCAGCGGCCTCCCGCCGCTCAACGGCTTCGCCTCCGAGTGGCTCGTCTACCTCGGCGCGATGCAGGCCACCTTCGCGCCCGCCGCCTCGCCGCTCCAGTTCGCCCTCGTGGCGGTCCCCGCGCTCGCGCTCGTCGGTGGCCTCGCCGCGGCCTGCTTCGCGAAGGTCTTCGGGACCGCCTTCCTCGGCCAGCCTCGCTCCGCCCACGCGACGCACGCCCACGAGCCACCCGCGACGATGCTGGGGCCGATGGGGGTGCTGGCCGCCGTCTGCGTCGCGATCGGCCTGGCCCCCGGCCTGCTCCTGCCGGCCCTCTCGTCGGCGGCCGCGGAGTGGGCG
>JBAVTL010000430.1:0-5245 GCA_049696175.1 Anaeromyxobacteraceae bacterium | reverse complement strand
CTCTTCGCCCGCCGTCTCCTGCGCCCGCGGGGACGGGGCGATGGGCAGCTCCTGCCCGCCGACCACTGTGGAGCGCATCGGGCAGGCGGCGAGGAGGAGCCCCAGCGCGAAGAGGGCGGCGGCGCGTGAACCGGTGGTGCGCATGGCCCTCCCGTTTATCACTTCTCGTCGTCGCGAAGGAGGGCGCCGACCTTCTCCCAGAAGCTGCGGGACTGGGGCAGCGTGTCCTTGCCGGAGATCGCGGCGAAGCGCTCCAGCAGCTCGCGCTGCTCCTTGTTGAGCTGCGACGGGACCTCCACGTAGACGCGGACGTGCTGGTCGCCGCGGCCGCCCCCCTGGAGGGAGGCGATCCCCTTCCCCTTGATCCGGAAGACCTTGCCGCTCTGCGTGCCGGCGGGGATCTTCAGCTTGACCTTCCCGTCGAGCGTCGGGACGTCGAGCGTGCTCCCCAGCGCCGCCTGGGAGAAGGTGATCGGCATGTCGCAGGTCACCTCGGTGTCCTCGCGGCTGAAGATCGGGTGATCGCGCACCGAGAGGACGACGAAGAGATCGCCCGGCGCGCCGCCGGGTACGGGCGCGGGCTCCCCTTCACCCGTGAGCTTCATGCGCGTGCCGGTGTCCACGCCGGCCGGGATCTTCACCTCGACCGTCGCCTCCTCGCGCTTCGCCCCGGCGCCGCCGCAGGTCGGGCACTTCTCCGCGATCACGCGCCCCGAGCCGCTGCACTGCTGGCAGGTCCGCGCGATGGAGAAGAAGCCCTGCGTCAGCCGGACCTGGCCCGAGCCTCCACACGTCGCGCACGTCTTCGGGCTGGTGCCCGGCTTCGCCCCGGAGCCCTGGCAGGTCTCGCAGCGCCTGGGGCGCGGGATCTGGAGCCGCGCGGTCGTGCCGAAGGCCGCCGCCTCGAAGGAGATCTCGAGGTCGTAGCGGAGGTCCGAGCCGCGGGCACGGGCGGTCCGCCCGCGCCGCTGGCCGCCGAACATCTCCCCGAAGATGTCGCCGAAGATGTCGTTGATGGAGGCGCCGCCGCCGAAGCCGAACGCGTCCTCGAGGGGGACGCCGCCGGCGCCGTGGCCGAACCGGTCGTAGCGCGCGCGCTTGTCCCTGTCCGAGAGGACCGCGTAGGCCTCGGTCAGCTCCTTGAACTTCTCCTCGGAGGCCTTGTCCCCGGAGTTCTTGTCGGGGTGGTACTGGTGGGCGAGCTTGCGGTACGCGCTCTTGAGCGCCCCCTCGTCCGCGTCACGCCCGACGCCGAGGATCTCGTAGTAGTCGCGCTTTTCCAAGTGATCCCGGGGCCTTGTGTGTGGGTGGCGGCTGGGCCGTGCGCAATATAACGCACGGAACGCGCCTGGCAATCGGCGGAGCCAATCCCCCCTCTCCCCCACCGGGGGAGAGGGACGGGGTGAGGGGGCGGCCGTGCGGGGCTCTCCCTCACCCTAGCCCTCTTGGGAGAGGGGACGTCCTAGGTCGCCTGCTGCGAGTAGATCGCGTCGGCGATCCGGTAGGCGCTCCCCTCCAGCCGGGTGAGCGCCTCCTTGATGGTGGCGGCGTCGTCCGAGAGGAGGAGCGCCTTGAGCGCCTCGACGTCGGCGCGGATCTCGTCGACGTCCTCGGGCTTCAGCGCGCTGCCGTACTCCTCGAGGCTCTTCTCGGTGGTGTAGATGAGCCCCTCGGCGTTGTTCCGCACGTCGACCAGCTCCTTCTTGAGCTTGTCGACGTCCTTGTGCGCCTCTGCGTCCTTCACCATCCGCTGGATCTCGTCCTCCGAGAGCCCCGAGGAGGCGGTGATCCGGATCTGCTGCTGCTTCCCGGTGCCGAGGTCCTTCGCGCTGACGTGGACGATGCCGTTCGCGTCGATCTCGAAGGAGACCTCGATCTGCGGCACGCCGCGCGGCGCGGGGGGGATGCCGACCAGCTCGAAGCGGCCGAGCGTCTTGTCGTCGGCGGCCATGTGGCGCTCGCCCTGGAGCGCGTGGATCGAGACGAGCGGCTGGTTGTCGACCGCCGTCGAGAAGACCTGCGACTTCCTGCAGGGGACGGTCGTGTTCTTCTCGATGATCTTGGTGAAGACGCCGCCGGCCGTCTCGACGCCGAGCGAGAGCGGCGTGACGTCGAGGAGGAGGACGTCCTTGACCTCGCCCTTCAGCACGCCGCCCTGGATGGCCGCGCCGACCGCGACCACCTCGTCCGGGTTCACGCCCTTGTGCGGCTCCTTGCCGAAGAAGCGCCTCACGACCTCCTGCACCTTCGGCATGCGCGTCATGCCGCCGACGAGGATGACGGTGTCCACCTGCTGCACCGTGAGGCCGGCGTCCTTCAGCGCGAGCTTGCAGGGCTCGATGCTCCGCTCGATGAGGTCGCCGCAGAGCCGCTCCAGCATCGGGCGGTCGATCGTCTCGGCGAGGTGCTTGGGGCCGGTGGCGTCGGCGGTGATGAACGGCAGGTTCACCTCCGTCTCGGTGGCGCTCGACAGCTCGTGCTTCGCCCGCTCGGACGCCTCCTTGAGCCGCTGCAGCGCCATCCGGTCCTGCTTGAGGTCGAGCCCGTGCTGCTCGGCGAAGCCCTTCGCCAGGTGGTCGATGATCCGCTGGTCGAAGTCCTCGCCGCCGAGGAAGGTGTCGCCGTTGGTCGCCTTCACCTCGAAGACGCCGGAGTTGAGCTCCAGGATCGTGATGTCGAAGGTGCCGCCGCCGAGGTCGTAGACCGCGACCCGCTCGGCCTTCCCGGGCTTCTGCTTGTCGATGCCGTACGCGAGCGCGGCGGCCGTCGGCTCGTTGATGATGCGCAGGACGTCGAGGCCGGCGATGCGCCCCGCGTCCTTCGTCGCCTGCCGCTGCGCGTCGTTGAAGTAGGCCGGGCAGGTGACGATCGCCTCGGTCACCGGCTCGCCGAGGTAGTCCTCGGCGGTCTGCTTCATCTTGGCGAGGATCATCGCCGAGACCTCGGAGGGGCTGAAGCCCCTGCCCTGGACGTCCACCCAGGCGTCGCCGTTGGGGGCGGGGGCGATCCGGTACGGGACGAGGCCGGCCGAGCGCTTCACCTCGCCGTCGGTGAACTTCCGGCCGATGAGCCGCTTGACCGAGTAGACCGTCGACTCGGGGTTGGTGATGGCCTGCCGCTTGGCGATCTGCCCGACGAGCCGCTCGCCGCCGTCGGTGAACGCCACGATCGACGGCGTCGTGCGCGAGCCCTCGCTGTTCGGGATCACCGTCGGCTCACCGCCCTCCATCACGGAGACGCAGCTGTTGGTGGTCCCGAGATCGATGCCGATGACCTTGCCCATTTTTCCGCTCCCGCAGCGCCGCTAGCCAACGCTCCGGCGACCTCTATTCGTTGGAACCAGTCCCGGCGTCCTGGGGCGGCGCGACCGACACGCCCACCAGCGCGGGCCGGACGAGCCGGTCGTTCAGGGTGAAGCCGCGCGCGTGCTCGACGACCACCGTCCCCGGCGCCTGCTCGGCGCTCGGCACCTGCATGAGCGCCTCGTGCAGGGTCGGGTCGAACTGCTGCCCCATCGCGCTGAAGCTCTTCACGCCGTACCGGCCCAGCACCTGCTCGAAGGACGCGCGGACGAGGGTCACCCCCGCCACCAGCGGATCGTCGGCCGGCGCGGCCGCGAGGGCGCGGTCCAGGTTGTCGAGCACCGGCAGCAGGTCCTTGAGCAGCCGCTCGTTGCCGAACTTCTGCAGCTCCTCCTTCTCCCGCTGCGCGCGCTTCTTGTAGTTCTCCAGATCCGCGGCGGCGCGGAGCATCCGCTCGTGCGCCTCCTTGAGCCGCTCCATCGTCTCGCGCGACTTCTCCTGGGAGAGGTCGAGCTGCGCGCGGAGGCTCGCGGCGTCCCCGCCCGCCTCGGGGGTGATCTCGACGGGGACCTCGCCGTCGTCCGGGGGCGGTGACGCGTTGCGCTCGACGGAGCGCACGGCGTCGTCCATCACCTCGGACGGGATGTCGGTCTTGAAGCTTCCCTTGGGGTGCTTGTGTGCCATTCCGTGGGTCGGGTGCGCCGGGTTCGAGGCGCGCCGGGTTCGGCGCGCGAAGGGTCATTCTGGCACAGCGGTCGGGGACGGGACAAGCGCGCGAAACACAAGGGGATCCGGAGCCCGTCAGCCGTCCGCGATCGAAGAGAGCGCCCGCGAGATCTCCCGCGCGGTCGCCTCCACCAGCGGGATCACGCGCGCGTAGTCCATGCGCGTCGGCCCCACCACCGCGAGCGTCCCGAGCACGCTCGCGCCGCGCACGTACGGGGCGGCCACGACCGACACGTCCGGGAGCCCGGCGAACTCGCTCTCGGCCCCGATGAAGATCTGGACCTCCTGCGCGCGCAGCACGCGGTCGAGGACGCGCAGGATCCGGTCCTTCTCGGCGAAGGTCCGCAGGAGCGTCCGCGCCTTCTGGACCTCCCCGTACTCGGGCGCGTCGAGGAAGCTCGACTCCCCCTCGACGAAGACCCGCTCCTCGGCCTGGGCGCCCGCGAAGGTCTGCTCGGCGAGCGCGAGCGCGTTGGCGAGCATCCCCTGGAGCGCGGAGTGGTCCGCGCGCATGTCCTCGAGGATCCGGTCGCGCACCGCGCCGAGGGTCACGGCCGCGTCGCCGGCCGCGCGCAGCTTCTCGTTCAGGTAGCCCGCCGCCTGCTCGAGCTCCCCGGTGTCCATGGGGACCTGGAGCTGGACGAGCTTGTTCGTGACGATCCCCGCGCCCGAGACGAAGACGGCGAGCACCCGGTTCTCGCGCAGCCTGACGAAGTCCACGCGCCGCACCGGGTCGGCGCTCGGCGCGGGGGTGGTGACGACGCCCGCGTGGTGGGAGAGCGAGTGGAGCAGGTCCGCGGTCCCCTCGAGCAGCGTCGTCACGTCGGACGCGTCGTGTGCGAGCTTCTCGATCCGCTCCCGGTCGGCGTGAGGCGGGGGGCGCACGCGCAGGAGCGTCTCGACGTAGAGCCGGTAGCCGCGCTCCGTGGGGACGCGCCCCGAAGAGGCGTGCGGCTTCCCGAGGAAGCCGAGCGCCTCGAGGTCGGCCATGACGCTGCGGATGGTCGCGGGCGAGCACTCGAGATCGTGGTGCGCGAGGAGCGTCTGGCTCGCCACCGGCTCGCCCGAGCGGATGTGGTCCTGGACCAGCGCGCGGAGGACGTCGCGCTCGCGCTTCTCCAGCTCTCCGCCCGGCCCGGCCATGGAGACCGTCGTCAGGGCTCCGCCAGGTGGCGCTCGGCCGCCGTCGCGAGCGACGGGTAGCGCCCCTGCGCGAG
>JBAVTL010000429.1:0-4150 GCA_049696175.1 Anaeromyxobacteraceae bacterium | reverse complement strand
GCCCACGCCATCCGGCGCAGCGCCGCCTCGGGATCTGGAAACCACTGGAGGGCGGAGTTGCAGGTCACCGCGTCGAAGGCGGCGACGGCGTCCAGCTCGTCGGCGGCCTTCACCTCGAAGCGGACGTTCGGCAGGGCGCGCGCGCGGGCGACGGCGATCATCTCGGCCGACGGATCCACGCCGACGACGGCCCCAGTGGTCCGCTCGCGCAGGATCGCCGCCATGTGGCCGGTCCCGCAGCCAACGTCGAGCACGTCCTCGTCCCCTCTCAGGCCGAGCATGGCGATCAGCCGCTCGCCGGCGTCCTTCTGGGCGACGGCGTTTCGCTCGTAGCGGGAGGCGACCTCGTCGAAGGTGGCTGCGGGGTGGTTCGTCATCCTGCGGAGTCTACCCGGAGGCGGGGCGCGCGCGGTGCTCTACCGTGGACTTCACCCCGCCGATCGAGAGACTCTCCACGCCTCGACCACGCGACGCAGATGAGAAGAGCCATCGCCACCCGCTACGTCACCCCCCTCCGCGAGGGCGGCTCCATGCCCGCCATCTTCGAGGCGGACGACCAGGGGCTCTACGTCGTGAAGTTCCGCGCCGCCGGGCAGGGGGTGAAGACGCTGGTCGCCGAGGTGATCTCCGCCGAGTTGGCGCGGGCCGCCGGACTGCGCGTGCCGGAGATCGTCGCCATCCACGTGGACCCCGCGCTCGGCAGGAACGAGCCTGACGCCGAGATCCGCGACCTGCTCAAGGGGAGCGCCGGGCTGAACTTCGGGCTCGATTACCTCCCTGGGAGCATCACGTTCGACCCCGCGTGCGGCCCTTCGCCCTCGGCGGACGAGGCGTCCGCGGTGGTATGGTTCGACGCGTTCGTGACCAACGTCGATCGCACGCCGCGGAACTCGAACCTCCTGACCTGGCACCGCCAGCTCTGGCTCATCGACCACGGCGCGGCGCTCTATTTCCAGCACGCGTGGGACGGCCGCGAGGACAAGTCGCGGCTCCCCTTCCCGCTGGTCAAGGACCACGTCCTGCTGCCGTGGGCGAGCGGCCTGGCCGACGCGTCGGCACGCCTCGGCGCGCGGCTCTCCGGCGGGGCGATCGCGGGAGCCGTCGCGAAGGTGCCGGACGCCTGGCTCTCGGAGGACCAGCGCTTCGCGTCGCCGGCCGAGGCCCGCGCCGCGTACACCGGCCACCTGGAGCGGCGGCTCGCCGCGGCGCAGCTCTTCGTCGAGGAGGCGGAGCGTGCCCGCGCGCGGCTCGTATGACTACGCGGTCCTGCGGGTCGTCCCGCGGGTCGAGCGCGAGGAGTTCGTCAACGCGGGCGTGATCCTCTTCTGCCTGGAGCGCGACTTCCTCGGCGCACGGGTCGCGCTCGATCACGCACGGCTCCGCGCGCTCTTCCCCGGCGCCGACCTCCCGCTCATAGAGGAGCATCTGGCGGCCGTGCCGCGTATCTGCGAAGGTGGAGCCTCCGCCGGCCCCATCGGAAAGCTCACGCGACGCGAGCGCTTCCACTGGCTCGTCGCGCCGCGCAGCACCATCGTCCAGGTCTCGCCGGTCCACACCGGCCTCTGCGACGACCCGGCCAGGGCGCTGGACGACGTCTTCGGAAGAATGGTGGGGGTAGAAGGAAGACAATGAACGTTCTGGTCCTCAACTGCCGCGCCTCCTCCATCCACTTCGCCGTCGTCCACGCCTCCAACGGCCACGAGCACGTCTCGGGGAGCGCCCGCTACCTGGGGACGCGCCACGCCCTGCTCGAGCTGAAGCACGAGGGGCGCGCGGAGAACCTGCTCCTCCCCGGCGCGGACCACGCCGCGTCGCTGCGCGCGCTGAGCAGGGCCCTGCAGCGGCTCGGGCTCCACGACCGGATGGCGGGGATCGGCCACCGCGTCGCGCACGGCGGCATGAAGTTCGCGCGGCCCATGCTCATCACCCCGGAGATCGTCGCGAAGATCCGGGAGTGCATCCCCCTCGGCCCGCTCCACAACCCGGTCAACCTGATCGGCATCGAGGTCGCGCAGGAGCTCTATCCGGGGCTGCCGCACGTCGCCGTCTTCGACACCGCGTTCCACCAGACGATGCCGCCGCACGCCTACCTCTACGCGGTCCCGTACGAGTGGTTCGAGCAGCACGAGGTCCGGCGCTACGGCTTCCACGGCACGAGCCATCGGTGGGTGTCGCGCCACGCAGTGGAGCAGCTCGGCCTCGACCCGAAGGACCACGCCATCGTCACCGCGCACCTAGGCTACGGCTGCTCGCTGACGGCCATCAAGAACGGCGAGAGCCTCGACACGACGATGGGGCTCACCCCGCTCGACGGCGTGCCGATGGGCACCCGGAGCGGCACCATCGACCCCTCGATCATCGCGCACATGAAGCAGGCGCTCCACACCACCTCCGAGGCGGTGATGGACGCGCTCTGGACGCGCTCGGGGCTGCTCGGACTCTCCGGCCTCTCCCACGACATGCTGACGCTCCAGGCGGCCGCCACCAGCGGGAACCAGCGGGCCGCGCTCGCCATCGACAAGTTCTGCTACTCGGTGGCGAAGGCCGTCATGTCGATGACCGTGGCGCTGGGCCGGCTGGACGCACTCGTCTTCGCTGGCGGCATCGGCGAGAACAACGCGCCGGTCAGGGCGAAGATCATCGCGGCGCTCGCCTTCATGGGGCTCACGATCGATCCCGAGGCGAACGAGGCCAACGGCGCCCAGACGAGCGGCCGGATCACCTCGTCCACCAAGCCGATGGCCGCGGTCATCCCGACAAACGAGGAGCTCCAGATCGCGATTGAGACCGCGGAGGTCGTCGGGAACGGGAACGGGAACGGGAAGACGGCGTAGACCGCCACCGCGGCGTCGAGCGCGAGCGCACGACGCCGCGGCACGGTAGCGCCGGAGCTGGACCGCTTACTTCTTCGCGTCCTTCTCGCACTTCTTGATGAAGGACGCGCGGGCAGCGCCCGCGAGGGCCTTGCCGTTCTTGTCCACTGCCTTCGCGGCGCAGCTTGCGGCGGCGCCGCCGCCAGCGTCGGCGTTGCACTTCTTGAGGAAGCTCGCCTTCGCGGCTCCGGAGAGCTTCTTCGCGGCCGCCGTGGCGTCGCAGTTGGCGTCGGCCAGCGCGGTTCCCGAGACGAGGGTGATCGCGATGGCGAGGGCGCTGAGCAGCTTCTTCATGTGATCTCCTGGGGCGTTGCCCGTGATTCGGGTCCACGACGTCGACGTCCGGCAACGTACGCTTCTTCAAAGTGGGGAGCCAAGGCACCCCAGTGGGGCTCGCAAGGGGGGGGGGCGGCGCTCCCAGCATCCGGTGCGGCGCCGTGCTAAGGGAGCGCGACGGATGCCCCAGGACCTCCCCGCCTACGCCGCCGCCGCCCACCGCGAACTCTGCCTGCGCTGCCTGCGGCCGCGCCGCGCCTGTTGGTGCCCACACCTCCGTCCGGTGGAGAGCGCCACCCGGGCCTGCATCCTGCAGCACCTCCGCGAGCGCAAGACCGCCATCGGCACAGCGCGCATGGCCCACCTATCGCTGCCCAACTCCGAGCTGCACCTGGGCGTCTCGTTTCGCGAGCACCCGCGGGTGCGCGCGCTCGCGGCGGAGGAAGGGACGGCGCTGCTCTTCCCGGGCGAAGGGGCCATCGACGCAGCGGCGCTGCGCGGCCGGCCACCGAGGACGGTGATCGTGGTGGACGGCACCTGGCACCAGGCGCGCAAGCTGCTCAAGGAGAACCCGTTCCTCCTGACCCTGCCGCGCATAGGCCTCTCCCCGGTGCGCCCCAGCAACTACCGCATCCGGGCCGAGCCCTCCGCCGAGTGTGTCTCCACCATCGAGGCGACGGTCCTCCTGCTCGGCGCGCTGGAGGGTGCACCCGAGCGGTTCACGCCGATCCTGGAGGCCTTCGACAAGATGGTGGACCTGCAGATCGCCGAGCGCGATCGGCGCTCCGGCTCGCCCCGGCGGCTCATGCGCAAGGGGCCCAAGCCGCCGCGGACCGACACGACCCTGGCCACGCTGCGGGACCGGCCGGGGGACGCGGTGGCGGTGTACGCCGAGTCGAGCGGGTGGCTCAACGACGCCGCCGGGCGTGAGGGCGAGCTGGTCCAGCTGGTGGCGCTCCGGCCGTCGACCGGCGAGCGGTTCGAGGCGGTGGTGGCGCCGC